>JAHHSH010000005.1 GCA_020025345.1 Oscillospiraceae bacterium
AGCTTGAACAGGTTTTAATTCGAAATATTGTCTAACTTTTTGGGGTCACTTCAACTCTTGTCTTGCGGTCCTTTTTTGAAAATTGTGCGTGGGCGGTATGGCTGGGCCTGCACGCGGTCTCGAAAATGGTTGCGCTGTGCAAAATAGCTGTACCAAGCAGCACAGGCGTGTAGTATAGAGCCAATGAGCTGTATATGTGGAAAAAGTGCGCCTCAGCACTTTTGGGGTTTCTTCAGCCGCGTCCGGCAGAACCTGTATGCAAATTTTACACGGATACTACTTGACACATAACACTATGTATCGTATAGTATAACGCATAAGGAGGTGTTCATCTTGAATGCTCAATTGAAAAAAGGGCTTTTGGATGTGTGCGTACTTTCTGCTTTGAGCCGGGGCGAGTCCTATGGATACAAAATCTTGAAGGATCTGGCGCCGTATATCGATCTGTCAGAGTCTACACTATATCCAATCCTGCGGCGGCTGGAAGCGGGAAAGTGTCTGGATGTCCATTCTGTGGAACACGAGGGCAGACTGCGGAAGATGTATACCATTACAGAAACTGGCAGACAGCAGATACGGGACTTTCTGAATGATTGGAAAGAAGTAGAAATCATTTATCACTACATTGAGGAGGGGATTGACTGTGACTAAAGACGTATTTTTGCGGGAGCTGACACGCGGAATTCATCAACTCCCGCCGGATGAAGTGAATCGCCAGCGGGCTTATTACGAGGAGCTTCTGGCAGATATGATGGAGGACGGCATCGATGAGGAAGCTGCCGTGGCAAAGCTGGGGGATGTCTCTGCCATTGTGGAGGAGATCCTGCGGGATACGCCACTGCCCACGCTGGTCAAAACCAGATTGAAACCCAAGAAGGGCTGGACAGCTGCGGCGATTGTGCTGGTGATTCTGGGAGCGCCGCTGTGGCTGCCGCTGCTTCTGGCACTGCTGTTGACGGCCTTTGCTGTGTGCCTGTCCATTGGAGCGGTGATCGTGGCCGCATTTGCTATGGTTCTTGCGCTGGCACTTGCCGGCCTTGCGATTATCTTCCGCGGGGTGACGCTGTTCTCTCTGGGCGGCAGCTATGTCATCTTTTCGGTCGGCTGCGGTCTGCTTCTGCTGGGCCTTGTTGGCCTTAGCTTTCTGGCTGCGAAGTATGCCGCTATCGGCCTTTTCCGCGGCGGAAGATGGCTCTTCCGGGCTGTCAAAGGCTTATTCATCGCAAAGGAGGGGAACTAAATGAAGAAGAGTACCAAGATTTTGCTGTGTATCTCCGCTGTGCTTATTTCGCTGGGGATGGTCTTGACGGTTATCGGTCTGGTGGCGGGTGCAAAGCTGGATAGAATATTCGATGACGGTCTGTGGAATTTTGCTTTTTACGAAAAGCGGAGCAATGAGTTTTCGCCGGACGGACATTATACGGTTTCGGCGGATGGCATCAACCGATTGAACATTGATTGGTGCGCCGGAGAAGTGACCGTAGAGCCTTATGAAGGGCAGGAGATTATTCTGGAGGAATCCTGCGACAGTACGCTCAATGAGGAGAATGGGCTGGTGTTTGAGACGGAGCACGGAGAGCTGAAGATCAGCAGTGCGCCCAATAGCATCGGTATTTCTTTTTCGGAGAGATGGCAGGGACGAAAAAACCTGCATATCCGTATTCCGAACAGCATGCAGCTGTCGGTCATTGACTTTGACGGCGGGGATGCCGATCTCTGCCTGCGGGATATGAGCTTGGGCAAATTGGAAATGGATACTGTGGCCGGTGATGTGTCCTTGCAGCGAGTTTCCCTAAAAGAGTTGGATTTCGACTCGGCGAGCGGCAATTTGACGGTGGAGGCTTCCACGATTGCAGAGGTAGAAATGGATACGGTGGAGGGAACCTTTACCGGAGATCTGCTCCTGTGCCCGCAGAAGCTCTCCTTTGATGCGACTTCGGGCAATGTGGAGCTGTGGCTGCCGGAGGACAGCCAGTTTACGGTGCAGAAGGACGGAATCGGGGGCGATTTCCAGTCTGAATTTGAAGGGAACTACCGCAATGGGGGCTACACCGTGGGCAATGGCGCAGCACAGATCGAGATGGACACGGTGCAGGGAAGCCTGCGGATCTGGAAGGCAAATGCATCGTAACCAACCGGCTTTGCCGTGGAAAGCAGACATAAAAAGAAGTTGGCACCGATTCGGTGTGAGTTCATAAGAAAAGAGCGCCGCGAAACAACTGTTTCGCGGCGCTCTTTTGATGAATTTGCTTATTTGTTATCTTCATGCTCCTGTCCCTGCTGCCGATACTGACGCCGGTATTCCATAGGGCTGACGCCCTCCAGACGCCGGAAACTCTGGGAAAAATAGCTTAGGGAGGAAAAACCTAAAATGTGGGCGATTTGGGACAGGGAGTGGTCGGTATCTGTCAACAGATATCGGCTTTCTTGGATTCGACGGGAGATGAGGTAGCTGATAGGGGAGATGCCAAACTGCTTTTGGAAAGCGTGGGACAGGTAATATTTATTGATGTGTGCCACAGCTGCCAGCTCGTCCAGACGCAGATTCTCCTTGAAGTGGTTGTCGATATAGCGGCGTACCAATTCACATTCACGGCTGGTCTTGCTGCCTTCTGAGGAGCCGGTGGCGTTAAAGGAAACATCATCGTGTCGTGTCAGCCAGCGGAGGATGATCTCCAGCAGGTTCTGGCACACGGCCTCCCAGCCCTCGGCCTCGCCTCGGGCCTCTTGCAGCATCAGCTGCAGACAGGCGATAAAGCGGCTGTATCTCTCCTGCAGATGGAGCATGGTATATCCGCCGATGTCTCCGGTGGTTTCCAGATGCTCTACACCCAGAACGATATAGGACAGAGGGGCGTCGGCCTGACTCTGTTCTGCGTGGGGGACCTTGGCGTTGACGACGATGACATCGTTCACCGCTGTGGAAAATTCCTGGTTTCGGACGCAGAAGGAGCCCTGTCCACCGGTGACAAAGAATAATTCTGAGCAGTTGTGGGTGTGCAGGGTAGAATTCCACTCCTGTGAAAACTGTGTCTCCGTAATGTAGCGCAGCCGTGGACGTTCCTCAGAGCCGAAATCGACGGCATCATTCAGCCGATAGGTGGTCGAACTCACAAATTTCTTCCCCTTTCTGGGCCGCAGTACTGCGGCATACGCGTTCCGTTTGTACGCTATACATTATATATGGTTTAGTGAGTTTTTGCAACAAAAACTGAAATTTGGAAATGCACGGCCATGGCGGACTTATGGTAAATTGCCGCAATTTATTTAAAACCACCATAAAAAACCATCGCGCTAAACCAGGGAAAAAGCCCTTTTCCCTGGGGAAAAGCTAGGGGGCAACATTGCAAATTTATAACATATCCGGGACAAAAGAAATGACAAAAAGCATTATGGAATATTCTTCCTGTTGTTCTTTGTAAACAATCACAAGAAAACGATTTTTTACGCGAAAAAACCTGTTAAAACTCCAATAGAGCAATATTCATAAAAATATGAGCAATAAAGGAATTGCGATAATTGTAATCAGGAGTATACTTAAATACAGATGGGCGAATCATCTGATGGTTTGCCCTGCCTGTACGAAAATACAAAGGAGGAAATTGCAAATGAAAAAGTTTATCAGTTTGATTCTTGCATGTGTCATGCTGCTGTCTCTTGTGGCTGGTTGCGGCTCCAAGACTCCCGGCACTGATGACAACAAGAACACCACGATCAAAGTTGCAGTTGTTGAGAATGGCTTCACCAAGACCTACCCCGCTATGTGGGACGAGATCACGGCAGCCTTCGAGGCCGAGACCGGCATTAAGGTTGAGTTGCAGCACAGCCAGAATCTGGAGGATGAGATCGGCCCCGCTATGCAGAATGGCGAGTATCCCGATGTGATCTACCTGCCCGAGGGTCGTCCCTCCGGCTTGACCGAGCAGTTCATCAAGGGTAACCTGATGGCTGACATCTCCGCCGTTCTGGATATGAAGATCCCCGGCGAGGAGGCTAAGGTCAGCGATAAGATCCAGCCCGCATTCCTGGAGACTTCCAAGACCATGCCCTACGGCGATGGCAAGACCTACATGATGCCCATGCATTACGATCCCTGCGGTCTGTTCTACAACGCCGGCCTGCTGAAGGCTCACGGCTGGGAACTGCCCACCACTTGGGATGAGATGTGGGAGCTGGGTGAGAAGGCTAAGGCCGAGGGTATCTCCCTGTTCACCTATCCTACCACCGGTTACTTCGATGCTTTCCTGTATGCTCTGACCTACGCTGTGGGCGGCCCCGAGTTCTTCGACAAGGTCACTCACTACGAGGATGTGTGGGATACTGCTGAGGCTAAGACTCTGTTCGGTATTCTGGACAAGCTGGCTTCCTACACCAACCCTGTTACCCCCGCACAGGCCAACGATCAGGACTTCACCCAGAACCAGCAGCTGGTGCTGGACAACAAGGCAATCTTCATGCCCAACGGCACTTGGGTTACCGGCGAGATGGCCGATGCTCCCCGTGCTGACGGCTTTGAGTGGGGCATGACTGCCATCCCCGCAGTGACCGAGGGCGGCGACGCTTACTCCTTCTGCTGGTTCCAGCAGGCCTGGATCCCCGCTGGCGCTGCCAACGTGGATGCCGGTGAGCAGTTCATCGCTTTCCTGTACTCCGATAAGGCTGCTGACATCTTTGCCAAGGGCGGCGCTATCCAGCCCATCAACGGCATGGTCGACAAGCTGGAGGGCGAGAAGAAGATGTTCTTCTCCATCTACGATGATGCTAAGCCTGCTATGGGCGGCTTTGCTACTTACGAGGCTGTTGCCGGTCTGGGCACTCCCCGTGAGGTGTTCCTGGATCCCATGAACGCTTTGGTTTCCGGCAACATCACCATGGATGACTACATCAACGGCATCAAGACTGCTGCTGCTGACATGCACGCAAACCTGAAGTAAGAAATTACTTTACGGGATAAACAGATCATCCGACAGTAGGCGGGGTGAGTGGACACCTACTCACCCTGCCTGCTTTTTTGCGATTGCCATGTTGCAGATTATTAGCAGGGCGGCCGCCGTATAGGACGGCCCCGCGAGGGCGCAGGACCGCCCTATATCGCGGCTACCCGCCCCCCTAAAAAGAATTTGAAAGGAGCTGTGCGTGTGAAAAAACACAAGGGACGCAATCGATTTATCGCGTTGTGCGTCACACCTGCGGTGATTCTATTCACCATCTTTATGATCATCCCCACGCTGAATGTGTTCCGTATGTCCCTCTTTGAGCGTGGCGCCTACTCTCCCACGGAGAAGTTTGTAGGATTGAATAACTTTAAGATCCTATTTCAGGATGCAAAGTTTATCAGCGCCATGCAGAACACCATTCTCCTCATCGTGGTGGTGACCATCGTCACCTTTGCCTTTGCACTGGTGTTTGCCGGTATCCTGACCCGTGAGAAGATCAAGGGGCAGAATTTCTTCCGTATTATCTTCTATATCCCTAACATCCTGTCTGTGGTTGTTATTGCCGGTATCTTCTCCGCCATCTACAAGCCGGAGAACGGTATGCTCAACTCCATCCTCTCCATGATCTCCGGCGAAACCGTGATGATGCTGTGGAAGGATCAGCCGCTGGTTGTGATCAGCGTGATCATCGCCATGGTCTGGCAGGCCATCGGCTACTATATGGTCATGTACATGGCCTCCATGGCCAGCGTGCCGCAGGCACTCTATGAGTCTGCCGGTTTGGATGGCGCGGGCCGTATCTCTCAGTTCTTCCAGATCACCATTCCTCTGATCTGGACCAACATCCGTACCACATTGACCTTCTTCATCATTTCCACCATCAACATGGCCTTCCTGTTCGTCAAGGCAATGGTGGCCAAGGGAATGCTGGAAGTGGGTCTGAGCTTCATGTATAACCAGAAGGACGCCGGCCTCTACGGCTATTCCATGGCCGCCGGTGTTGTGATCTTCCTGTTCTCCTTCCTGCTTTCTGCAATGGTTAATAAGGTCACCTATCGTGAGCCTCTGGAATTTTGATAAGGAGGTCGTCAACTATGAAAGAAAAGAAAATGCATTCCGGCAGCGACCGCCTGCTCAAAGTTTTTATCTATGTGGTGCTCATTGCGCTGGCCATCACCATCATCGTGCCGGTGGCATGGGTGTTCCTGGCTTCTGTTAAGCAGAACTCCGAGTTCTACGGCAACCCCTGGGCGCTGCCTGCCACGTTCTACTGGCAGAACTTCGTTAACGCCTGGAACTCCGCCAAGATGGGTGAGTATATGCTCAACTCTGCGCTGGTGACAGCGATGGCGCTGGCACTGCTGCTGATCGTGGCACTGCCCGCATCCTACTGCCTGAGCCGCTTTAAGTTCCGCGGCAGTAAGTTCTTCAACATGGCCTTTATGGCAGGCTTGTTCATCAATGTGAACTACATCGTGGTTCCCATCTTTCTGATGCTCAAGGACGGCGACGTCTTTTTGAAGAATGTCTTCGGCCACACCTTCCTGCTGAACAACCTCTTTGTTCTGGCGGTGGTGTATGCCGCAACAGCGCTGCCCTTTACGATCTACCTGCTCTCCGGCTATTTTGCCACGCTGCCCCATGACTTCGAGGAGGCTGCGTACATTGACGGCGCCGGTTATGGTACGGCTATGGTCAGAATTATTTTCCCCATGGCACAGCCCTCCATCATCACCATCATCCTCTTTAACTTCCTGTCCTTCTGGAATGAGTATATCATTTCCATGACGCTGATGAGCGGCGGTACCGGCACCAAGACGCTGCCTGTGGGCCTTCTGAACCTGATGCAGGCCCAGCAGTCCAAGGCAGAGTTCGGCATCATGTATGCCGGCCTTGTGCTGGTCATGCTGCCCACCCTCATTTTGTACATCTGCGTCCAGAAGAAGCTGACCCAGGGCATGACCGTGGGCGGACTGAAAGGTTAAGGTGACAAAGTATGTTATTCTGGAAAGAACATATGGGTCTGCGTGCCGTGCTGATGGCCGTCTTCTTTGTGGCCGGTCTGGCACTGATCATTGTCGGCTGGAAGATGACCGGTCAGCTCTTGGGCCTCGGCCTGATGATTGTCGGTCTGATCCTTCTTTTGACCGCCTTGCTGTTCTACAATAAGATCTACGAAGAACCCAAACGATAATTCCCCCATTTTTACAGTTTAGGAGAAAAGGTAAATGAGTGATATCAATAAAGGCCGCGTAACCATCCCCACCGATGTGGACGTGGTTCCCGAGACGCTGGAACTTTTGAAGCGCTGGGGCGCTGACGCTATCCGTGATTGCGATGGTACCGACTATCCCGAGGCTCTGAAGGATGTGGACGCAAAGGTCTACTCCACCTACTATACCACCCGTAAGGATAACGCTTGGGCCAAGGCCAACCCCGATGAGGTGCAGCAGTGCTATATCATGACGGCTTTCCACACCGCCACCGGCGGCGCGCTGTCCATCCCTCTGATGAAGGGCATCAGCACCGAGCTGATGGCTGTCAACACCCGTGACGACATCAAGCGCTGGTGGGAAGTGGTCGACCGTACCACCGGCGAGCCCATCTCTCCCGACGCTTGGCGCTGGGACGAGACTACCGGCTGCGTGGTCATCGATCAGCCCGAGGATTTCCATGAGTACACGGTCAGCTTCCTGGCCTACCTCATCTGGGATCCCGTCCATATGTACAACGCCGTCACCAATGACTGGAAGGATTTTGAGCACCAGATCACCTTCGACGTGCGCCAGCCCAAGACCCACAAGTTCACCATGGAGCGCCTGCGCAAGTTCATTGCCGACCATCCCTATGTGAACGTCATCCGCTACACCACCTTCTTCCACCAGTTCACGCTGGTGTTCGACGAGCTCAAGCGCGAGAAGTATGTGGACTGGTACGGCTACTCCGCCTCTGTCTCCCCCTATATTCTGGAGCAGTTTGAGCAGGAGGTGGGCTACAAGTTCCGCCCCGAGTTCATCATCGATCAGGGCTACTACAACAACCAGTACCGTTCTCCCTCCAAGGAGTTCAAGGACTTCATGGCCTTCCAGCGCCGCGAGGTGGCTGCTTTGGCCAAGGAGATGGTGGACATCACCCACGAGCTGGGCAAGGAAGCCATGATGTTCCTGGGCGACCACTTCATCGGTACCGAGCCTTACATGGAGGAGTTCCAGTCCATCGGTCTGGACGCCGTGGTAGGTTCCGTGGGCAACGGCTGCACTCTGCGTCTGATTTCCGACATCCCCGGCGTCAAGTACACCGAGGGCCGGTTCCTGCCCTACTTCTTCCCCGATACCTTCCACGAGGGCGGCGATCCCGTCCGTGAGGGTAAGGAGAACTGGGTCACGGCGCGCCGTGCGATCCTCCGTAAGCCCATCGACCGTATCGGCTACGGCGGCTATCTGAAGCTGGCCTGCCAGTTCCCCGAATTCATCGACTACATCGAGAGCGTGTGCAAGGAGTTCCGCGTTCTTTATGAGAATATCAAGGGCACCACGCCTTACTGCGTCAAGACGGTTGCCGTCCTCAACAGCTGGGGTAAGTGCCGCTCCTGGGGCTGCCACATGGTGCACCACGCCCTCTATCAGAAGCAGAACTACTCCTACGCCGGTGTCATCGAGGCACTGTCCGGTGCTCCCTTTGATGTGAAGTTCATCAGCTTCGACGATCTGAAGGCTGACCCCGCACTGCTGGATTCTATCGATGTCATCATCAACGTGGGTGACGGCGATACCGCCCATACCGGCGGCGATGTGTGGGAAGATCCCCAGATCTCCGCGCTCGTCCGTAAGTTCATCTACAACGGCGGCGGCTTCATCGGCGTGGGTGAGCCCTCCGGCCACCAGTATCAGGGCCGCTATCTGCAGCTGGCCTCTGCACTGGGCGTGGAGAAGGAGACGGGTCTCACGCTGAACTACGATAAGTACAACTGGGACGAGCATCCCGACCACTTCATCCTCCAGGATATCTCCAAGCCTGTGGACTTCGGCGAGGGCAAGAAGAGCATCTATGCTCTGGAGGGTGCCGAGGTTCTGGTACAGCGTGACAAGGAAGTGCAGATGGCTGTCAATGACTACGGCACCGGCCGCAGCGTCTATATCTCCGGCCTGCCCTACACCTTCGAGAACAACCGTCTGCTGCATCGAGCCATCCTGTGGTCTACCCACAGCGAGAACATGCTGCACCACTGGTTCTCCTCCAACTTCAACGTGGAGGTTCATGCCTATGTGAAGAACGGCAAGTACTGCGTGGTCAACAACACCTATGAGCCCCAGAGCACGACCGTCTACAAGGGCGATGGTTCCAGCTTTGATTTGGATCTGGCAGCTAACGAGATCCGCTGGTACGAGATCTAAGGTTCGCCATAGAAGAGAGAAATTACATTAAAAAAACCGCTGCAGAAAGAAACCTTTCTGCAGCGGTTTTCTTGTGGAAAGATGAAAACAGGGGCCGTCCTTCTGGACGGTCCCTGTTCTATTTAGCGGGAGAAGTTATGCAAGAGAAGCGATGAAGCGCAGGAAGGCGGCGCGGCCCTCCTCAGTGCACTTGTAGACGCCGGCGTGCTCCAAGACGGTAGCAAAGACCTTGCCCACCTCGTCCTGCAGGATATCCATGACATTTTCACGGGTGAAGATGTGGCAGCGCATCAGATTCTCCGCCCAGTCGGCGTGCTTGGAGAGCACCTCGTCGCTGCGGAGATCACGGCCTTCCACAATGGCGTCGGCCAGATCGGAAAGCTCCGTCTTGAGGCGGGCGGGGAGAACGGCCAGACCCATAACCTCGATGAGACCGATGTTCTCCTTCTTGATATGGTGCAGCTCCTGATGGGGATGGTAGATGCCCAAAGAATACTCTTCGCTGGTGAGATTGTTGCGCAGCACCAGATCCAGCTCGAACTGACCATCCCGCATCCGGGCGATGGGGGTGATGGTGTTGTGAGGCTCACCGTCGGTGTAGGCGTAGATGCAGGCATCCTCGTCGGTGTAGCTGCGCCATGCGCCCAGAATCTTATCGGCGCAGTCGATGAGATGGTTGTCGTCTGCGCAGCGCAGGCGGATGACAGACATGGGCCACTTCACGATACCGGCAGATACATCGTCGAAGCCGGGAATCGCGACCTCACGCTCAATAGGAGCGCGCTCCATAGCGAAGGTATAGCGTCCGCCCTGGAAGTGGTCATGGCTCAGAATGGAGCCGCCCACAATGGGCAGATCGGCGTTGGAGCCCACGAAGTAGTGGGGGAACTGCTTGATGAAGTCCAGCTGCTTGCGGAAAGTGGAGCGGTTGATCTTCATGGGGACGTGCTGCCCGTTAAAGACGATGCAGTGCTCGTTATAGTAGACGTAGGGACTGTACTGAAAGAACCAGTCCTGACCGTCGATGGTGAGGGGAATGACGCGGTGATTCTGGCGTGCGGGGTGGTTCATGCGTCCGGCATAGCCCTCATTCTCCACACACAGCTGGCACTTGGGATAGCCGCTCTGGGGGGCGGACTTGGCGGCAGCAATGGCGCGGGGATCCTTCTCCGGCTTGGAGAGGTTGATGGTGATGTCCAGCTGACCGTAGGGGGTGTCGGTGACCCACTTCATATCCCGCCGGATGCGATAGCGGCGGATATAGTCGGTATCCTGGCTGAGGCGGTAGTACCAATCGGTAGCGGCCTCGGGGGACTGGGCGTACTTCTCAAAGAAAGTACGGCGTACCTGGGAGGGACGGGGCGTCAAGCGGCCCATCAGCTCGGTATCAAAGAGGTCACGGCTGGTGGTGCCGTCCTCAATGATCCCCTGTGCTACGGCCCAATCCAGAAGATCCTTCAAGATCTCCTCCAAGGGGCGCTCCTGCGCCGTGGCAGGCTCCTCCCAGTCGGACAGGTGCAGGGCGTCCAACAGACGATTGACGGCCCAGACGCGATCCTCGTTTTCGATAAGACCGGTGCGCAGGGCATAGCCCACCAGATCCATGATTGCCTGATTTACTTCCATGATGACGGCTCCTTCTCGGTCAGATCGACCGTTATATCATTATTCATACAAGACTTGAAAGAGGGCGATGGAATGCACCCTCACAGGATACTTTAACACTATCAGTTCGGGGCGAAATAAGCCATTGTTTTTTGTCCTGCATATATGGATTTTTGTTGCGTTTCCTTACAAAAACGTGTATGCTGAATGTGATGTACTGCAGCACAAAGGGGAGGGGAAGAGCTATGGAGCAGGATTTCAAGTATTCCTTTAAAGCGTTACCACATGGAGAGCTTTCTCTGACAGTTTATAACGCAGGCTTTCAAAAATGTCCGCCGCGCTACGGCTGGGGACCCGGTGTTCGGGATCACTATCTGCTCCACTACATCCTCTCCGGCAGGGGATATTATGTGACAGGAAACAGGACTTTTGTGCTCACGGCGGGGGATTGCTTTCTGGCACCGCCCGATGTGCCGATCTACTATTATGCCGATGAGAGTGACCCGTGGGAATACTACTGGGTGGGCTTTGCAGGCCCCGGTGCGGGGCTGCTTCTGGACAAGACACCGTTCACGATGGAGCAGCCGGTGTTTCGTCCCCGCGCGGGGGAGGAGCTGCGCCGGACGCTGCTGGAGATCTATAAGGCGCGCGGCAATGATTGGTCTTCCGCCGTGCGGATGGCGGGTTATTTGCAGGTGGCGCTGGGCCTTTTAATGGAGCGGACAGGGCAGGAGCGGAGAGAATCTCTGGCGGATTACGCGCGCCAGGGGGCGCTTTTCCTGCGGCAGAATTACTCGCAGCCCATCGGCGTGGAGGAGGCGGCACGGCAGGTGGGTGTCAGCCGCAGCCACCTCTATCGGGCCTTTCAGCGGGAACTGGGGATGTCGCCCAGCGCCTATCTGACGCAATTTCGTATTCGCCGTGCCTGCCAGCTGCTGCGCCACAGTGATTTGTCCATCAGCGCTGTGGCGGCCTCGGTGGGCTATGAGGATCCCCTGTACTTCTCCCGCGCCTTTAAAAGGGAGATGGGGAAAAGTCCGCTGGTTTACCGTCGCCGGGGACAGGACGAGAAAAAGGAGGGAACACCATGACAACACAGGAAGCGCTGGAACGCCTGCAAAAATCTACATTCCGGGCGAAGTTCCACCTGTCGGCAAAGGAGCGTGCCTATGCCGAGGAAAAGGGGCCGGAGGTGATCCGCCAGCACGCACAGGATTTCGTCCGTCAGCGTTTGGCCCCGGCGGAAATCCCCAACGACGGACGGCAGACGCCCATGCGGGGACATCCCGTCTTTGTGGCGCAGCACGCCTGCGCCTGCTGCTGCCGTGGCTGCTTTGAAAAGTGGTACCATATTCCACGGGGAATTCCCCTTACGGAGGAACAGCAGGAGGGGGTCGTTCGCCTGCTGATGGCGTGGATTCGGAGAGAAGTGCAAAAAATGTGATATCGGTCCTTTTTTATATGTATATTTCGCCAATAGAATATATTAGAAGAGTAATAAAAAATTATTTTTTGGGTATTGACAAAAAATAGACAATATAGTATTCTAAAGCCATCGGGTTTATATTGACAATGGATTGCGCAACAACCACAAGATGTGGTAGAGTAGTAATCTGTCAATAATACCGATGGCCATTTTTTCTGCTTGCAAAAGAGGAGGAGAAATATGAGCAAAGGCTACATCCATTCCATCGAGTCCATGGGGCTGGTGGACGGGCCGGGGATTCGCACGGTCGTCTTTTTGCAGGGCTGCCGTCTGCGCTGCCGCTACTGTCACAACCCCGATACATGGGAGATCGGCGGGCAGCGTGCCAAGCAGCTGACGCCGGAGAAACTGGTGGAGCAGCTGTGCCGCTTCAAGCCCTACTACGGGGAAACCGGCGGCGTTACTTTTTCCGGCGGTGAACCGCTGCTGCAAAAAGATTTCCTGTTAGAGGTATTGCCGCTGTGTCGTGCGGCGGGAATCCACGTCTGTCTCGATACCGCCGGATACGGCATAGGCGGCTATGAAGAAATTCTGGCGCTGACGGATCTTGTGCTGTTCGACGTGAAGCATATCACGGAGGAGGGCTATCGCACGGTTACCGGACAGGAGCGAGAGGAATCCCTCCGCTTTTTGGAAACCGCGCAGCGGATGGGAACACCCCTGTGGATCCGCCATGTGGTGGTACCGGGCCTTACCGATGGCGAGGCGCATTTCCGGGCCCTGCGGGAATATCTCAAGACGATTCGGAATGTCGAGAGAATAGAATTGTTGCCCTATCACACGTTAGGTGTGAGTAAATATGAGACCTTAGGCATCCCATACCCCTTAAAAGGCGTGTCGCCCCTGTCGAGCCAAGATTTGCAGGAGTGGCAAGGACTTTTAGAGCAAGACCTAAAAGAGAGAAACAACCAATAAAAACAGAAAAACGGAGGAGAACAACACCATGAGCATTGATGTGAATTGCACCGCATGGCAGGGATTTCAGACCGGCGAATGGCGTCATCTGGTCAATGTCCGCAACTTCATTCAGAAGAACTACACCCCCTATGAGGGCGACGACGCCTTCCTGGCGGGTACGACCCCCCATACCGACAAGGTTTGGGAGAAGGCCCATAACCTTATTTTGGAGGAGCTGAAGAAAGGCATTATCGGCGTGGAGACCGATGTGATTTCCGGCATTGACAACTTCGCCCCCGGCTACATTGATAAGGAAAACGAGGTCGTGGTGGGTCTGCAGACCGACGCCCCCCTCAAGCGCATTGTCAACCTCTACGGTGGTATGCGTACGGCAGAGTCCGCTCTGGAGCAGTACGGCTATCACCTCAACAGCGAAGTGGAGAGCCACTTCCGCAAGTACCGCAAGACCCACAACGACGGCGTATTTGATGCCTATCCCCGCCGCACCCGTGTGGCTCGTACCGTGGGTCTGCTGACCGGTCTGCCCGACGCTTACGGCCGTGGCCGTATCGTGGGTGACTATCGCCGTGTGCCCCTGTATGGTACCGATTTCCTCATCGAGGAGAAGATGAAGGATCTGGATCTGCTGGACGGCCACATGGACGACGAGCGTATCCGTCTGCGTGAAGAGGTGCAGATGCAGATCCGTGCTCTGAAGGAGATGGCATCCATGGCTGCTAAGTACGGCTGCGATGTGACCCGTCCCGCCGAGAATGCACGGGAGGCTGTACAGAACCTGTACCTCGCCTATCTGGCAGGCGCCAAGGAGAACAACGGCGCTGCGACCTCTCTGGGCCGTACCGCTACCTTCCTGGATATCTACATCCAGCGCGATATGGAGAAGGGCATTCTCACCGAGGCTGAGGCTCAGGAGCTGGTGGATCAGTTCATCATCAAGCTGCGCCTGATCCGTCACCTGCGCACCCCTGAGTACAACGAGCTCTTCGGCGGCGATCCCACCTGGATCACCGAGGTGCTGGGCGGCATGGGCGTGGATGGCCGTACTCTGGTCACCCGTACCACCTTCCGCTACCTCCACACCCTGACCAATCTGGGCACTGCTCCGGAACCCAACATGACCGTGCTGTGGAGCCAGAACCTGCCCGAGAACTTCAAGGCTTATTGCGCCAAGATGAGCATTGATACGGACTCCATCCAGTATGAGAACGACGATATTATGCGTCCCCTGTACGGCGATGACTACTGCATTGCCTGCTGCGTCTCCGCCATGACCGTGGGTAAGCAGATGCAGTTCTTCGGCGCTCGTGCCAACCTGGCCAAGAGCCTGCTGTACGCCATCAACGGCGGCGTGGATGAGAAGAAGGGCGTGGAAGTCGTTCCCGGCATCCAGCGCGATGAGGACGAGGTTCTCGACTACGTCAAGGTGCTGAACAACTACAAGAAGGTGCTCTCCTATGTGGCAGAGCTCTATGTGGATACCATCAATATCATCCACTATATGCACGACAAGTATGCCTACGAGGCCAGCCAGATGGCCCTCCACGATACCGTGGTAGAGCGCCTGGCAGCGTTCGGTGTGGCAGGTCTGTCCATCGCGGCTGACTCCCTGTCTGCCATTAAGTTCGGTAAGGTGCGTCCCATCCGTAACGAGCAGGGCATTGCTGTGGACTTTGAGGTGGAGGGCGACTTCCCCAAGTACGGCAACGACGACGACCGTGTGGATGACATTGCTGTGGAGATCGTGACCTACTTCTCCGAGGCACTGAAGAAGAACGCCCTGTATCGCGGCGCTATGCACACCCTTTCTGCCCTGACCATCACCAGTAACGTGATGTACGGCAAGAAGACCGGTACCACGCCCGACGGCCGCAGAGCCGGCGAGCCCTTTGCCCCCGGTGCCAACCCCATGCACGGCCGTGACGAGAACGGCGCACTGGCCAGCCTGAACTCCGTGGCAAAGATCCCCTACCGCGGCGTGTGCCAGGATGGTGTGTCCAACACCTTCTCCATTGTTCCCAACGCACTGGGCAAGAGCGCTCAGGAGCGCATCGACAATCTGGTGACCATTCTGGATGGCTACTTCATCCAGGGTGCCCATCACCTGAACGTGAACGTGATGGATCGCCAGATCCTGCTGGATGCCATGGATCATCCCGAGAAGTACCCCACGCTGACCATTCGTGTTTCCGGTTATGCGGTGAACTTCAACCGTCTGACCCGCGAGCAGCAGCTGGAGGTTATCAAGCGTACTTTCCACGAGAGTATGTAAGGAAAATAAAAATACCGAAGATGGCAAAAGTCATCTTCGGTATTTTTTTGCTTGTGAGGGGAGAGTCCTTTACAGATGGGAAAGGATCTCCTTTTTGTAGTCGAGAAAGGCGGGGGTCAGCGGGAAGTCCTCACGCCGCGGCTTCGGTTCCTTGATCTCCAGCTGAACATCGGTGTGTCCGTCGGTGAGAAGATAGATGCGGTCCGAGAGCAAAATGGCCTCGTCGATGTCGTGGGTGATGAACAGTGTGGAGAGCTTGATACGCTCCATCACGTCCAGATACCACCGGTGGACGGAGGACTTGGTCAGGGTGTCCAGCGCCGAGAAAGGCTCGTCCAGCAGTGCCACATTCTGGGAGAAGAGATAGGTACGCAGCAGCGCTGCCCGCTGGCGCATACCGCCGGAGAGCTGGGCAGGCCAGAGTTTTTCCGTGCCCTCCAGACCGAACTCCGCAAAGAGTTTTCCAGCCTGTGCTCGTGCCTCTTTCTTCTTCATCCCCCGCAGCTGCAGGGGCAGGGCCACATTATCCTCGATGGTGCGATAGGGCAGCAACAGGTCTTTTTGCAGCATATAGCTGATGCGTCCCGGCTTTCCGGTCACATCCTCGCCGTCCAGAAATACCTGCCCCTCGTCGGGGAGGAGAAGGCCGGAAATGATGTTGAAAAGCGTGGTTTTGCCGCCGCCGCTGATGCCTAAGAGGCACACCAGTTCTCCCTCACGCAGGGTGAGAGAGACGTTGTCCAGCACCTTTTTCCCATCAAAGGAAATGCTGACATTGCGTACTTCCAGTTTTTCCATTAGGCGGCGGGCAGGAAGTCGTTGGTGAAGCCGGTAGTGGGGTCCAGAGGAGTTTCCACAAGGCCGTTGTCATTGAGCCAAGTGAAGAAGTTGCCCCAGCGAGTTGCATCGAACTCACCCCAACGGGCAGCGTCGGAGATATACTCCTTGGCCAGATATTTCTGGCTCTCCACCACCAGATCGGCGCTGTCTTTCAGCTCGGGAGAGGCGTTCATCAGAATCTGGGCTGCACCCTCGGGATCCTCCACAGCGTCACGATAGCCATGAGCCAGCGCCTCCATAAAGGCCTTGGCAGTCTCCGGCTTTTCCGCCAGGAACTGGTTGTTGGCAATTACAACAGGGGTATAGAAATCGAATACGGGATCAATATCCTTGAAGGCGAAGTAGTCCGTCTCCAGACCGGCGATCTGGCAGGCAATGCCGGCCCAGCCGTAGAAGATCCAGATGGCGTCTACCGATTTGCTTTGGAGAGCGGAAACCTCATCGGTGACCGTGGAGGGAATCAGCTCCACCTTGCTGAAATCGCCGCCGTCCTTTTCAATGACCTGACGCAGGGTTGCCTTCTCAACAGGCAGATCCCATGTGGCGTACTTGTGGCCTTCCATACCCTTGGGGCTATCCATGCCCTCGCCCTTGCGGGAGACGATGCCGGAGGTGTTGTGCTGAATGAGGGCGGCTACAGCAGTGATGTCCAGCGGGGTCTCGCCGGTATAGGCGGCGGCCAGATAGTCCTGGAAGCTGACACCGAACTGGGCACGGCCGGAGGCGACCAGCATTTCTGCGCCGTCCTCGGGGGGCTGCACCACCTTAACGTCCAGACCGGCATCCTTGAAGTAGCCCTTTTCCAGTGCCACATAAAGGCCGGTATGGTTGGTGTTGGGAGTCCAGTCCAGCACGAAGGTGATCTCCTCCAGCTTCTCGTCGGGCTGGGTATCGTTCTTAGTGCCGCCACAGGCGACAAGGGAAAGGGCCAGTACCAAGGCCAGAGCCAGAGCGCTGATACGCTTGAAAATTTTCATAGCAATTCTCCTTATTTTGTTTTTTGTCCGTTCCGGAGATGACGATAGGGCATACATTTTCGCTCCGCCAAGTCCACCAGCGCCATCAGCACCAGCGATACGGCGGAAATGAGGAAAATGACAGCGAACATCTTATCGAAGGCGAAGGCTTTCTTCACACGGGTCATGTACACGCCCAAGCCCATGAAGCCGCCCAGCCATTCGCTGATGACGGCACCTACCACCGAGTAGGCGGCGGCGATCCGCAGGCCGGAGAAGAGTTGGGGCAGGGCGGAGGGGCACTTGAGATAGCGGAAAATCTGCCACTTGGTAGCGCCCATGGAGCGCAGGAGTCCGATGGCATCCCGATCTACAGCCCGGAAGCCGTCCAGCAGTCCCACCGTTACCGGGAAGAATGTCACCAACACGATGAGGACGATCTTGGGGGTCATCTCATAGCCGAACCACAGCACCAGAAGGGGCGCAATGGCTACGGTAGGGATGGTCTGGGAAATGACCAGAATGGGGTAAAACGCGCGATACAAAACCTCAAAGGCATCCATGGCTACAGCGAACAGAAACCCGGTGGTAACGCCCAGAGCGAGGCCGTAAAAGGCCTCTTGCAGTGTCACCAGCAGATTGCTGCCCAGGATCGGCAGCTCGTGGATGAATGCCTTCCCCACGTCCACGGGGGAGGGCAGCATATAGCGGGGCACCAGACCGCTGAGGGAGGCCAGCTCCCACAACAGCAGCAGGAGCGCCACGGCGATGAAGGCCGGGGCCTTAGATCTGGTGGTGCTTTGTAACTTTCTTGTCAATGGTCAGGATCTCTCCTTCCGGCTCGTAGACAACCTTCACATAGGCGGATACCTTGGGGGCACCGGCGCGGATGGCCACATGCTGGCACTCCTTGACGATGTCCATCAGCTGGTCGTAGCTCTCGCCCTCAATGGTGGTCTCAAAGGGTCCTACATAGTAGTTCAGACCGGTGCTCTTGATGTAGTCGATGACCTCATCCACAATGCGGATCAGTTCCTCGTCGTTCTCTGCCGCAGGCAGAACCTGAATAGCAACACTTGCTTGCATGATATAACCTCCTCAAAAAAATACAAAAATAAAACGCCCTGCTGGATTGTCAGCAGAGCGGCAGGCGTACACGAAACGTGTTCATACATATACTACCTACGCTGGCATTACCCAGATCAGGTTCAAGGGTCGCGGATATCTCCGCCTCTCAGCTGCTTTGGGAGCTCCCCTGTTTTCAACAATCTATTATAGGAGCCTTTCAGATTTCTGTCAAGTGTGCGGGAAAAAGAGATGGAAAATAGAGAGTTAACGGCAGAGAAAATAGCAAAAAAGCGGAGAAGCCCACGCTTCTCCGCTTTGATTCGTACCTTATTCTACACGCACCATGCGATAGCCAACGCCCACATGGGTCTGGATGTACCGGGGACCATCGGGACTGGTCTCCAGCTTTTTGCGCAGCGTAGCCATAAAGACCCGCAGGGAACCCACATCATTTTCCCAGCTGGCGCCCCAGACGCTCTGGGTGATGAAGCGGTGGGTCAGCACCTTGCCAATATTGCGGGCCAGCAGGCACAGGAGCTTATACTCAATGGGCGTCAGGTGGATCTCCTCACCGTTGAGATAGACACAGCCTGCGGCGTAGTCGATCTTCAGCTGCCCGTTGACAAAGACGGCATGGGGGGATTGATCCTCCATCTGGCTCAAACGGCGCTGGATCACCCGCAGACGGGCCAGCAGCTCCTCCACAGAGAAGGGTTTCGTGAGATAGTCGTCGGCACCGGCGTCCAGTGCGTCGATCTTGTCGCTGTCCTCGCTGCGGGCACTGATGACGATGATGGGGACATTGGACCAGCTGCGCACGCGGCGGATCACCTCAACGCCGTCCATATCCGGCAATCCCAGATCCAGAAGGATCACATCGGGGTTGTGAGAGGCGGCGGCCATGACGGCCTCCTGCCCATCGGCGGCGGTAAGAAAGCCGTAGTCGTGGGCCTTCAGCGTGGTGGTGATGAGATTGCGTACCGGGGCATCGTCCTCCACCACCAAGATGTGAAATTTACTCATGTAAGGTTACCTCCTGACAGGGAAGTGTAAAGCGGAACACAGTACCGCTAGGATGGTTGTCGTCCACAGCGATGGTGCCGCCGTGGGCTTCCACGATCGCGCGGCACAGGTACAGCCCAAGGCCGATGCTGCGGCGGTTGTCGGCAACGGTGTTGGAGCCGCAGTAGAATTTATCGAAGATTTTTTCTTTGTCCTCCGGCGGGATGCCGGGGCCGTCATCGGAGATCTCGATTTGTGCCATCGCCCCCTGTTTGCAGGTGGCGATGCGGATCGAGGACCCGGCGGGCGTATATTTAAGGGCGTTGTCCACAATGTTGACAATGACCTGCAAAATGAGTCGAGCGTCAGCCCGCACCAGCAGCAATTCATCCTGACAGACGGAGGAAATGTGATGGTCATGTGCTTTACGGCGGCTGTGGCTGACGGCCTCCTCTATGATGTCCTCCAGAAGCTCTGTGGAGGTGTGGAGCGTCATACGGCCCTCCTCAATGCGGGTGGCAGAGAGAAGATTTTCCACCAGATTGATGAGCCACAGGGCATCCTCGTAGATGTCGGTGTAGATCTGCTGCCGGGTTGCCTCGTCAAAGTGAGCGCTGTTGCTCAGAAGATTGCTGGCGTTGCCGGAGATGGAGGTGAGCGGTGTGCGCAGATCGTGGGAGATGGTGCGCAAAAGATTTGCGCGCAGCTGTTCGCTCTCTGCCAAGATGGCGGCCGCCTCCTTCTCCCGGGCGTTCTTCTCGTTTTCCAGGGCCAGAGCGCACTCGCCCAGCATAGACAGAAGAATACTGTGCTCTGAGGGATCCAGCGGGCGGCTGTCGGCGGCAATGCCCACCACACCGTAGACACGCTGATCCACTCGAAGCGCCAGATAGAGATAGCGCGCATCAAAGAGCGTATCTGTGGTGGCACCGGCGGCGTGGTTGTGATGCAGTGTCCACGCAGCGGCATCCAGCTCCTGCTGGGAAAGAGACATTTCTCCACAGTCCGAAGCGGGGAAGAACCGGGGCAGGGACAGCTGCCCGTCGTTGTTTTCAAAAATAACAATATCACGCTGCAGCAGCTTGGTGATCTGCTTGGCGGCAGCGTGGAGAATTTCGTTTTTATCCTGTGCCTTGCTCAACAGCTGATCCGTTTCAAAGAGGATGCCGGTGCGGTAGGCAATTTTAGCCGACTGTCCGGCCTGTTCCTTGTAGCTGACGGCGAAAGTACCGGTCACATAGGCGGTGATAAACATAACTGCGAAGGTGACCGGATACCCTGTTTCGTAGGCGGAGAAGGAAAAACGGGGCACCGTAAAGAGAAAATTGAAGATGCACACGCTGGCCACCGAGGAGACAAGGCTGTAGATCCGCTGGGACGTGGCCACCGAGGTGAGCAGCACTCCCAGAATATAGAGCATGATAATATTGGCCTCCGTGAAGCCCAGATGGTAAAAAATCTGGCTCAAAACGGTGGCGGCAAGAAGAATGACCAAACTTTTGGCCGTATTGATCAAAATACTGCGAGTCCGATGAGGCGATTTCCGCCGGGGACGGTAGGGCGTGTCGGCACTTTTGTCGGGGATGATGTGAATATCCAGCTCCGGAACATAGGCCGACAGCTGTTCAGTGAGCGCTGCCTTGCCAAAAGGATGGCGGCGGGCAGCGGCGGTGCGTCCCAGAACGATTTTAGTCACACCGGACAGACGTGCAAATTCGGCGATCTGGGTGGCGACATCCTCACCCACCACCATTTCGATGGTAGCCCCCAGCTCCTCGGCGAGGCGCTGATGCTGATGCAATCGCTGCAGATCTTCAGCGGAGAGGACGGGGGTATAGGGGGTCTCCACGAAAAGCGCAGTAAAGCGGCTGTGGAAAGCGTGTGCCATCTTGGCTGCGGTGCGAATGATCTTGGCGTTGGAGGGAGATGAGGACAGACACACCAAAATGTGCTCGTCTGTGTGGAATGTACCGGCGAGCCGGTCGGAGAGAAGCCGCAGCCGGTCGGCACAGCGGCGCAGCGCGATTTCCCGCAGAGCTGTCAGCTGGGACAGCGTCAAGGTGTCAAGGTGTTCCGGCAGCCGCTGTGGTTCCATGTCGACGAATTCCACTTGCGATGCACTGTCAAAAACGGAGTCGGGGATGCGGTCGGCTGTATCCATGCCGGTGATCGCGGCAACCGTGTCATGGAGACTTTCAATACTGCTGACACAGGCCGTCGTGTAGACATCAACGCCCTGTTGCAACAGCTCCTGAATGTCCTGATAGCGGCGGCGGTGGCGAAAGCCCTCCGGGTTGGTGTGTGCCAGATGGTCGATGACGGCCAGCTCCGGTTTTTCTGCCAGCACCCGGTCCAGATCCAGTTCCGGCGCATCGGCTGCCATCCGTGGCGGCAGGGAACGCAGTCCCTCAGTCAGTGCAGATGTCTCTTGGCCGCAGGGGGGTGTCAGAGCAGCCACAAGTACGCGGTGTCCCTTTTTCTGCCGGACTTGCGCGGCCTGCAGCATCGCCTGTGTTTCGCCCATCCCTTCAGCATAGCTGAAAAAGATGCACAGCTGCCCCTTGTTCTTTTCCTGCACGGCCATCACCTCCTTGTGTAAAATATTTTAGCACAGAAAGGCGGTGAAAGCTATGGCTGCGGGAGGAAACCTCCGGAACACGCCCGTCAAATGTGGAAGCACCACTGGACGGATTTGGGATGACCGACCACCAGCAAAGAGGAATTGGCCGGCAGAACGGTGTCGGGGGAGATGTGCATATGTAGCCGTCCATCCTCCCGGATGCCCAGAATATTGATGTCAAATTTCCGGCGGATATCTACCTGCAAAATGGTCTTGCCCACCCACTCGGCAGGGATGGATAATTCAAAGAGGGAGTATTCGCCGTCCAGCTCGATATAGTCGAGAATGTGCTGAGAGGTGCAGCGAATTGCCGTCCAGTTGGCCAGCTGCTTTTCGGGATAGACCACCTCGTCGGCACCGTTGCGCAGCAGGAACTTCTCCTGTACGTCGGTGGCGGCGCGGGCAATGACGGTTTTGGCGCCCAGATCCTTGAGCAGAGAGGCAGTTTCCAGAGAATTCTGGAAGTTGTCGCCGATAGCCACGATACAAATATCGAAATTACTGATACCCAGCGAGGAGAGAAAATCTTCGTTGGTGCTGTCGCCGATCTGGGCGTTGGTAACATAGGGGAGCACGGAATCCACCCGCTCCTCATTAATATCCACGGCCATAACCTGATGGTTCAGCTCATTGAGCTTGGAGGCAATATGGCGGCCGAAACGGCCCAAACCGATAATCAAAACAGATTTCATGATAAACTCCTTATCCCACTGTCATTTTTTCTTGGGGCAGCTTTGCTGCCGTACGCTGGCGGGGTGCCATGGCTGCAAAGATCAGCGTCAAGCCACCTACACGACCAAAATACATAAGAGCGATCAAAATACCGCGCGACACAAATCCCAGCTCCGGGGTGATGCCGACTGTCAGACCCACGGTGCCGATGGCAGAGGCCGTCTCAAAGAGACAGGCCAGCAGCGGCAGCCCCTCCACGCGGCTGATGATGAAGCCGCCGGACAAAAAGAGCATGAGGTACATGGTCAGCAAGGTGCCTGCCTCCCGGATGACCTCGTTGGCGATGCGCCGTCCGAAGAAATGGGTGTGCTCCTTGCGGCGGAAAACGGAGAGCGCGGAGGAGAGCATCACCGCAAAGGTGGTGGTCTTCATACCGCCGGCGGTAGAGCCGGGGGAGCCGCCGATGATCATTAAAAGAATGATGATGGCCAGTCCCACCTCGCTGAGCGACGTCAGATTCACTGTGTTGAAACCGGCAGTACGGGGCGTTACAGATTGAAAGAAGGATGCCCAGAAGCGCTCACCTGCGGGCAGATCGGAAAACTCGCCGAAGAAAAAGTAGATGGCGGGCAGAAGGATCAGAAACGCCGTGGTGGAGAGAATGACCTTGCTTTGCATCCGATAGCGATGCAGCTGCAGGCGGTGTGTGGTGATGTCATGCCATGTGAGAAAACCCAGACCGCCGCTGATGATCAGGGCCATGATGGTGAGATTCACGAGAGGATGGCTCACAAAATAGGTGAGGGAGGAATAGGGTTCATACATGCCCATCAAGTCAAAACCTGCGTTGCAAAAGGCGGAGATAGAGTGGAAAATACTGTACCACAGCCCTTTGGAAAAGCCAAATTCCATATAGAAAGAGGGAAACAGCAGTACGGCACCGATACATTCGATGAGTACCACCGTTTTGATGATGAAGCCGGTGAGCCGCACGATGCCGCCGACCTGCGGGGCAGCGATGGCCTCCTGCATGGTGCTGCGCTGCTTAAGACCGATCTTGCGGCCGGAGAGAATGGTCAGTGCCACGGCGATCGTTACAACGCCCATGCCGCCGATCTGGATGAGGAGCAGGATGACGCTCTGCCCGAACATGGACCAGTAGGTGGCGGTGTCATGGACGATGAGCCCGGTTACGCACACCGCAGAGGTGGCGGTGAAAAGAGCATCAGAAAAAGAGGCGCACGAGCCGTCCCTTGTGGCAAAGGGCAGCATTAAAAGAAAGCTGCCGGTCAGAATGACGGCGGCAAAGCCTAAAAGAATAATTTGTGAAGAGGAAAGACGCTTTCCAAAGGATGACATAAGCATATCTCACTTCCGTAATTGCATTTTTACTCAATTCTCAGTATGACACAAGAGCTATGAAAAAAGTATTAGTATCACGAGATTTTGTATTAAGATTGCATTAAGATAACATTAAGGAGAACAAATAGGGGAAAATAGCAGGGGGAATAGAAAGACGCATCCAAATGTCTACAGCGTGAAGACATTTGGAGGAAATATAGTACACGATACAGAAACATTGTGCGTTTTGCGCATTGTTTTATCAGAGAAAAGGGAATATGATGAGCGTACAAGAATGCGGCGGATTTCGGCCGCCGTCGAGAGGATTGGGAGGAAAAAAAGATGGTCAATTTTGCCATGATCGAGGAGGCGCGGAAAGTGCTGGAGGGCGTGGCCCGCAGAACACCGCTGGATCCGGCGCCGAAGATCGGAAAGAATGTCTATATCAAGGCGGAGAACCTGCAGATGACCGGCGCATTTAAGCTGCGCGGTGCCTACAATAAGATGTACTCTTTGACCAAGGAGGAGGCGGCGCGAGGCGTAATCGCCTGTTCTGCCGGCAACCATGCCCAGGGTATTGCCTATTCCGCGGCGAAGCTGGGGATTGAGGCGGTGATCTGTATGCCTGCCGGTGCGCCCATCAGCAAGGTGGAGGCCACCCGCGCCTACGGTGCCAACGTGGTGTTGGTGCCCGGTGTCTATGACGATGCGGCGGCAGAGGCGGCACGGCTGCAAAAGGAGAAGGGGTATACCTTTGCCCATCCCTTTGACGATCCCTATGTGATCGCGGGGCAGGGAACCATCGGTCTGGAAATCCTGGAGCAGCTGCCGGATGTGGAGCAGATCGTGGTGCCCATCGGCGGCGGCGGACTCATCAGCGGCGTGGCTCTGGCGGTGAAAACCCGCAAACCGGGCTGCCGCATCATCGGCGTGCAGGCGGCAGAGGCAGCCTCCATGTACACTTCCCATCTTAACGGACAGGCGGTGGAACTGAGCAGCGTATCTACCATTGCCGACGGTATCGCTGTCAAGCGGCCTGGTGAGCTGACTTTCCAGCTGTGCGAAAAGTATGTGGACGAGATCGTCACTGTCAGTGAAGAGGAAATCGCCTGTGCCATGCTGCAGCTGCTGGAGGGACAAAAGACCGTGGCTGAGGGTGCCGGTGCCGCCAGCGTGGCGGCGGCCATGTTCGGAAAGATCGATACCACCAAGCGCAAAACGGTCTGTCTGGTGTCCGGCGGCAACGTGGATGTAACCACGCTCTCCCGCGTGATCACCAAGGGACTTTCCAAGTCCGGCCGCATTGTGGAAATCACCACCAAGATCAGCGATAAGCCGGGCAGCCTTCTGCAGCTGCTGCAGATCGTGGCGGATACCGGTGCCAACATCGTCAATGTGAGCCACGCCCGCGAGGCCTATGACTCCGATGTGGGAGCCTGCATTGTGACCATGGTGCTGGAGACCCGTGACCATGCCCATATCCGTGAGATCCGGGAGCAGCTGACGGCGCGGGAGTACTATCTCGTAAAGCGCTGAATCAATTACTGTAATAGGAAGAAGAGAGACTGGACCCGGTGGTTCAGTCTCTTTTTGTCTGTCTGCTGTTCAGCCGGCAGGGGTGACCCAAACCATGAAAATGAAGTATTTCCACCGACGTGATTTGACGGTGGAAATATAGGTCGATCAGCGACGATTTTTTTCTTGTCACATGGCATTATAGCGGATTGGTGCAGCGCTTGCAAGGTGGAATTTAAAATCTGAGTTTTTTTCGTCTTTACAGTCTCAGACACTTTTTGTATAATGGGGAAAAAGAGAAACAAAAAGAACGCCTGCTGCGGCCGTTTATGTCCGAAAGAGCGGCCGTCAACCATACGGAGAGTTGGGCGCTGACGCTGTGATAAGTGAGCAGATCTTTCAAAATAACCATACAGCAAAACAACCGCGAAGATACCAAAAATTTAAAAATGGAGGAAACACGGATGTATTATGAAATCAAGGGTGGTTCGTTCCCCGTGGTCGTTTGCCAGCTGGAGAGCGGCGAGCAGATGATGACCGAGAGCGGATCCATGGTCTGGATGAGTCCCAATATGCAGATGGAAACAAGGGGCGGCGGCATTGGAAAGATGTTCTCCCGCGCCTTTTCCGGCGAGAGCATGTTCCAGAATATTTATACTGCCCGCGGCAAGGGAATGATTGCCTTCGGTTCCAGCTTCCCCGGTCAGATCAAGCCCATCACCATTGGGCCGGGGCAGGAGATGATTTTGCAAAAGAGCGCCTTTTTGGCGGCGGAGACCGGCGTGCAGCTGTCCATCCACTTTAATAAAAAGCTGGGTTCCGGCTTCTTCGGCGGTGAGGGCTTTATCATGCAGCGCCTGTCCGGCAGCGGTACTGCCTTCGTGGAGATCGACGGCGAGCTGGTGGAATATGAGCTGCAGCCGGGTCAGCAGATCGTGGTGGATACCGGCAATGTGGCGGGCTTTACCCCCACGGTGCAAATGGATATCCAGCAGGTGCCGGGTCTGAAGAATAAGTTCTTCGGCGGCGAGGGGATCTTCAATACGATCCTCACCGGCCCGGGCCGCATTTGGCTGCAGACCATGCCCATTTCCAATGTGGCCATGTCCATCCGTCCCTATATCCCCACCGGCAACGGCTGATACAATAGAAACTTCAGAAACCTCCCACCGTGGCTGCGGTGGGAGGTTTTTGTCGGATGGGAGGTAAGCGAAAACAGGTTCTAGGCACTGCCGGAGGTGTGAATTTTGCGCACTTTTTGATGATTTTGCGGCATTTAGGACAAAATGCCTATGGGGAAATAGTTGCTATTTATGCATAAAGATGATATAATAAAATACCAAAAGTGAATCAATAAGAACAACTCCTCCCAAAATTCGGGAGCGGAACGGGGTGAGAAGCCCCACGAGTGGGTCACTGTGATGCCGTCATACGGCTAAGTCAGACGCGTGGAGTTGTTTGAAAGCGTCTACCGTCACTGGATGCTTGCATGAAATGTTTTTTGCTGCGCCCGGACGGTTGTTCGGGCGCTTTGTATTTGAAAAATTACATAGATAAGCATCGTGTCACCCGTGATGACTGGCAGAAAGTTGCCAGACGCGGTGATTAGGAAATCCGGTGAGAGTCCGGAGCATTTCCCGTTGCTGTATGCGTTGGAGTCTGTGCTTATGGAGTGATCCGGTCACTGGGGCGACCTGGGAAGGCGAAGCACAGACGCAGGAGAGACGTCATCTCTCCCCAAAACGTGAGCCAGAAGACCGACGATGCGCAGAAAACGGAGTTTTGCGCCCGTATAGGGTGAAACTCCGCGTTTGTGGTGCGAAAAAAACGGTCGTATCGGTATGGTTGCCGATACGACCGTTTTTTATCGGTAAAATACGCGGAAACAAGAAATCTGCGGTTTACATAAAATTAAAATAAGGAGGAAGAGCAGATGAGGAAAAGACTGTTGAGTGTAGTCCTTGCACTGGTCATGCTGCTGAGTATGCTGCCGGTATCGGCGCTGGCCCAGCCCATGGAACCAGACTTGGGCTCAGTGCGTGTGATCGTAGAGAACAACGCACAGATCAGTCCCGGAATCAATGGCGTGTGGAAGGAGGGAACAGAGCCATGGACAGGCAAGAGAGTGGACAAAATGGTGCCGCTCAAGGCCGATTCTACCATGGCGTCCTGTATCCATGATGCCGATCCGACGGCGGTAGGCTGGGAGGGCCCCGGCGCATTTATTACCGAAATCAGCGGACTGTCAGCACCGAATGGCGTATCCAGCTGCGGCTGGATGGTGTCCATCAATGACTGGTTTGCCGACGAAGGTGCCGGCGCTTTCAATGTTGCCAATAAAAAATTGGTGGATGGGGATGAGATCCGCATCCAGTATATGGTGGACTCCGGTAAGGACATCGGCAGCATTGCCAATGATACCACCAAGACACTGACGAAGGTGGACATCACCGGCGGTCAGCTGTCGGGTACCTTTGCGGCCAACAAGAAGAATTATGAGATCACGCTGGGCGAGGGTGTGACCTCCGGTCAGTTGACCGTGGTGCCCACCGCCTACAATAAGAATTTCCAGGTGCGTACCTACAAGGGCGCCAACTATGACTCGATGGACAAGGGCTATAAGCGCAGCGAGTCCATCCCGGTGAACGTAGGGGACACCATCAAGGTAGTGGTGGGTGACCCTGTGTGGCCCTCCATGAATAACGGAGAGTACGGCGGCGCGGACAAGGTTCCCGCCGGTGTCTATACCTTTAAAGTTGTAGAGACGGCGGCACCTGCCCCCTCTGTGGACAGCTTCTTCAAGAACCTTTCCGGGGTTGCTGTGGTGGAAAACGACACCGAGCACCCTCTGGCAGTGTCAGAGGACGGTGAGGCACTGGTGTCCACCAATGCCGGAATCGACAACAGCGAATCCGGTGTGACGCTGACCTTCCAGAAGGCGGCCAAGCTGTCCTTCAGCTATAAGACTTCCTGCGAGAGCAAGTGGGACTTTGTGAAGATCACCCATAACAGAACGGCGCTGAACTCCAACTATCAGGACAAGGAGAATTTCAGCGGTCAGATGACTGACTTCAAGCCTTATAGTCTGCAGGTCAATGCAGGAGATGTTGTGGAAATTAAATTCACCAAGGATTCCAGCGGTCAGCGCGGACAGGACTGCGCATGGCTGAAGGATTTTACCGTGGAGCTGCCCTATGCTGTGACCTTCCATGCCAATGACGGCACAGAGACCACCAAGGAGCAGGGCATCTTCGGTACGGCAGCGCTGGAGGCCAACACCTTTACCCGCGAGGGCCATCGTTTTGACGGCTGGGCGGAGACGGCTTCCGGTACCGTGGCCTACGCCGACGGTGCCGAGATCACGCTGACTGCCAACAAAGATCTCTACGCTGTGTGGACACCTGTGTGGACGGTCACCTTCCCCCAGATGCCCGCAGGCGCTGCCATCACCGTGAAGCAGGGGGAGAACGTGATTGAGCCCCAGGAGGACGGCAGCTATGTGCTTCCCGATGGAAAGTATACTTACAGCGCGGCCCTCTTTGGCTATACCCCTGTCACGGACGTTCCCTTTACCGTGAATGGCGCGGCGCTGCCGATTACTGAGGGACTTGCAAAGCTGCCCGGCTACAAGGTGCGCTTCAACATCACCCCGGCGGAGGCAGCTGCGGCGGCGGAGGTAACGCTGTGCAACAGCGACGGCACGGTCATGAGCGCCAATGCTGAGGGCAGCTATGACCTGCCCAAGGGTGTGTATACCTATACGGTCAAGGCCTCCGGCTTTAAGAAGGTCACCGGCAAGATCACGGTGGACAATCTCCATGTAGTAGAGCCTGTGGCTATGGAAGTCTCCCATGTCTGGGAGGGCGACATTGCCGCCGAAGCACCCCAGCAGGTGGACGGCGTCTATCAGATCGGCAATGGCGCACAGCTGGCGTGGTTTGCCCAGCAGGTAAATAATGGAGAGAAGATCAGCGCCAAGCTGACTGCCGATATTCAGCTCAATGCGCCGGAGGAAGCACTGGTGAATCTGTGGACGCCCATCGGCAGTGCGGCAAAGCCCTTTGCCGGCAGCTTTAACGGCGCGGGCTTCACGGTTTCCGGGCTCTATATCACGGAGGGTAGTAGAGTCGGTCTGTTCGGCGTCATTGCCGCCGAGGGCAGCGTGTCCGATGTGGCACTATCCGGCGCAGACGTCAAGGCTGCGACCTATGTGGGTTTGCTGGCCGGTGAAAATAAGGGTACGGTCAGCGGCGTGAGCGCTGCGGCCTCCAAGGTAGCCGGCACCGGCTATTTGGGCGGCATCGTGGGCAGCAATGAAGGCACGGTGACGGCCTGCGCCAACGAGAGCGCGGTGGTGACCCATACAACGACCAAGGACTTTGGCGTCGGCGGCGTTGTGGGTCTCAATGACGGCACCGTTTCCCTCTCCTATAATAAGGCGGAGCTGGTGCGGGATTACGGCAATTCCAGTTATGCCTACTTCGGCGGTATTGCGGGCTATAACAACAAGGGTACCATCGACAGCTGCTATAATACCGGCAAAATCCCGATGGCCTATAAGGCGGGCGGCATTGCAGGTCATGTGGGCTATTCCAATACCATCCGCAGCTGCTACAATGCAGGCACGGTGGAAAAGGGCGGCAGCCGTGCCATCCGCGACGGCATCAACGGCGCAATGGAAAGCTGCTGCTATCTGGACAGCTGCGGCGCTTCGGATACCAGAGCCACCAAGATGACGGAGGCACAGCTCAAGAATGGCACTGCCGAACTGGGCGGCGCATTCCAGAGCGACCTGACAGATGCGGTTAACGGCGGCTTCCCTATCCTAAAATGGCAGGATCCCGACGCAACGTATACCATTACGCTGACTGTGACACCGGTGGATGCGGCTGTAGTGCTGGAAAAGGACGGCCAGAGCGTGAGCGCTGCCTCCTCCAAGGACGGCGTCTACAGCTTTACCGGTTTACAGCCCGGGGCATACACCTATGCCGTGTCCAACGAGGCCAAGGACTATGCGCCCCAGAGCGGCACTATTGCTGTGGGTAAGGCAGATGTGAGCAAGACGGTGGCACTAGAAGTGCGTGTCTACCCGGTGACCTTTACCGTGACACCTGCCGATGCGGCGCTGACGCTGAAAAACAGCGACGGTGAGGTGATGGACGGCACGGCGGACGATGCCGGTACGGTGAGTTATCAGCTGCCCAACGGCACCTACACCTATACGGCAGAGAAGTTCGGCTATGCCATCAAGACGGGCAATATTACTGTCAATAAGGCGGAAGTCCGTGAGACAGTCACGATGGAGGCTTCCCAGAGCCACACACTGACCTTTACCGACCTGCCTGCAGGCGCAGTGGTAAAGGTGACCCATCCTACCGAGGGTGAAATGACGGCTACGGAGCAGGGCGTTTACAGCTTGGTGGACGGCGAGTATACCTATCAGGTGTCCTGCGCCGGTTATGCCAATTTGAAGGGCAAGGTCACCATGACCGGGGCCGACCGGAGCATGGCGCTGCCTCTTGCGGCGCTGACGCCGTGGGACGGCACCGTGGCGGAGGGCTTTGCCTTCGGTGACGGCAGCGTGGCTGATCCCTATCAGATCTCCTCTCCGGCGGAGCTGGCCTATCTCTCCCAGATCGTCAACGGTGAGGAGAGCAGAACCTATAAGAGCAAGAACTACAAGCTCGTCAATGATCTGGATATGGGCGGCGAGAACGCCTTTATGCCCATTGGCGGCGTGAAATTGAAGGAGTTTTCCGGCAGCTTTGACGGCAATCACAAGGTGATTTCCAACCTCTATGTGGAAACTTCCGTCGGCAATGGCGGCCTCTTTGGCTATGCCAACGGCAGCACCATCCGTCAGGTGGTGCTCAAAGCCCCGATGATTAGCGCCACCGGAAACGATGTGGGCAGCTTGATTGGTTATGCCAACAGCGGCAAGGTGGAAAACTGCGCCGTGCTGGGCGCCACTGTTGTTGCCGAGAGCAGCGATAACGTGGGCGGCCTCATCGGCAGCATCAGCGGCACGGAGGTTGTCAACTCCTATGTGACCGGCGATGTGGGCGGCAAGTCCTGCGTGGGCGGCTTCGCCGGCTACGAGCAGAGCGGCACTGTGACAAACTGCTTTGCCCGCGGCACTGTCACCGGCACGAGCGGCTATACGGGCGGATTTGTGGGCCACAATGACAACATGGACGACTACTGGGACGGCACCGAGGGTACCTACAGCGGCGTCTATACGGATGTGATTGTGGCAGGCGGCAACAACTATGGCCCTGTCTTCGGTTACTTTGATACGGCGGCAAGTACGCTGCGCAATGTCTATTACAATGCTGAGGCGGATTGCACCGGTACCGGCACGGCAACGAAAGAGGACGGCCTTATTGGCAAGACGCTGGCAGAGCTGAAGTCCGACGAGATGCTGACGCTGCTGGGCGGCAATGCTTTTGCAAGACGGCAGGATGAGAGCGGCTATGTGAACGACGGCCTGCCCTATCTGAAGGATACTTATTTTGAAATGGTGGCGCTGGAGAAGCTGCCTGCACCGACAGACCTTGCGTGGAGCGGCAAGACCCTCACATGGGCGGCCGTTGCCAACGCCGCCGGATACCGTGTGACCCTCTATAAGGACGGCACGGAGCTGGCACAGGCAGAGAGCGACACGGCGTCCGTGGATCTGACAGCCCAGATCGGTCTGGGCGGCCCCGGCAGCTATACCGCCGCCGTGCAGGCCATCGGTGATGGCGTACAGTACGGCACCAGCGAACTCTCCGGGCAGAGCACAGCGGCAGAGTTCACTGTCAGCGGTGCTGAAGTGACCTTCCATGTCACCGCCTCCTCCGGCAGCTTTGCCGACGGCGATCCCAAGATCACCGTGCAGGTGGGCGATGTGGCCCAGGAGATGACCAACGATACCGCGCAGTTCCTGCCTGCGGGCACCTATTCCTATACCGTCACGGCGGATACCTTTAAGGAAAAGACCGGCACGGTGACGGTGGCCCAGACGGCCCAGAGCGTGGACGTGGTCATGGAATTTGATCCTGTGTGGAATGGTGTACTGACCAAGGAACCGACGCAGGTGGACAATGTCTATCAGATTTCCAACGGCTACGAGCTGGCTTGGTTCCGGGATAAGGTCAACGAGTCCACCGATGCAGGCCGGAGCAGCAAGCTCAATGCCGTGCTGACGGCGGACATCGATCTGGGCGGTCATGTCTGGACACCCATCAGCAAGTTCGATTCCATCTCCAATGCCTACGGCTATACCGGCACCTTTGACGGCGCAGGCCACCGCGTCAACGGCCTGTGCATCACCGACGGCGGCAAGGGCAATGCCCTCTTCGGCTATGTCTATACCAAGGGTACAGTGAAGAATGTGACCGTGGCAGGCTCCGTGTCCGGTTCGCAGTATGCTGCCGGTGTGGTGGCGGTGCTGGCGGGCGGCCGTGTGGAAAACTGCGTCAACGAGGCCGCGGTGGGCGGCGATGGCTGCCGTATGTCCGGCGGCGTCGTGGGCTGCATGACCAACTATAGTCACAATACTTCTGCTGTGGTGGGCTGCGTCAACCATGGTGCTGTGACCGGCGGTAGTACGCTGGGCGGCGTGGTCGGCAGTGCCAGCAACGGTACGGAAGTGACCAACTGCAGCAATACCGGCGCTGTTTCCGGCACAGATATAGTCGGCGGCGTAGTCGGCTCTTCCAGCCTGCCCCTGCAGGGCTGCAGCAACCGTGGCACTGTCACCGGCACCGACACCAAGGTGGGCGGCATCGTGGGACACGCCAGCCAGACTGTTATTGAGTGCTATAATACCGGCGCTGTATCCGGCGTTTCCAAGGGTGGAAATTACCCCAGCGGCGTGGGCGGCATTGTGGGTAACCTCTATAACAGCAAGGCAGAAGTGATGGTAAAGGGCGGCTATAACGCCGGTGTAGTGACGGACAGCGGCGTCGGAAACGTGGGCGCTGTGGTTGGCTGCAAGAAGCCGGGCTCTGCCGCTGCGGTGTTCGATTGCTATTACCTCGACGGTACCTGCGCCAAGGCAGTCGGTGCCCATGAAACGGAGGGCGATACGGCCCAGAGCGTTACCAAGACACAGCTGGAGTCCAAGGCGATGGCTGGCTTGCTGGGCGGCAGCTATGCTGCTCCCGTGGCGGGCGGCTCACCTGTGCTGTGCTGGGAGGATCCCACGGCGCAGATCGTCACAGCCTTTGATGTGACCCCGGCAGACGCTTCCATTGCAGTGTCCAAGAAGGGCGAGACGGCCTCGATTGCCGCGGCGGAGGCCCATGCGTGGGTGCTCCCCGACGGAACCTATGCCTACAGCATTTCCAAGAATAAGTATGATATGATCACCGGCGAATTTACGGTGGCGGGCAAGAGCCAGACGGTGAAGGCTGTCCTGCAGGAGCAGACCTACCCGGTTACCTTTACGGTGACCCCGGCGGATGCTGTCGTGACCGTGAAGAAAGGCGGCGTGGTGGTTCTCCCCAGTGAGAACGGCTATCAGCTGAGCGCAGGTGAGTACACCTACAGGGTGGAGAAGTTCGGCTATGTGACCGAGAGCGGCAGCTTTACTGTGACCAAGCAGGCTGTGAACGTCCCGGCAATTACGCTGGAAAAGGCAGCCACCTATGATGTGGCGTTGAACATCACCTACGCAGGTGAGACCCCGGCCGATGTGGCGATCACGGTCATGTGCGGCAAGGAAGTCGTGGGCAACAGCGCTGCCATGCGTCTGCCCGACGGCGAGTATACCTATAAAATTGTGGCCGGCGGCTATTTCAACGCTGAGGGCAGCTTTACCGTACAGGGCGCGGCGCTGCAGGTGCCCGTAGAGATGGAGCTGCGCACCACCTGGGACGGCACCACTGCCACGGAGCCCACGCTGACAGAGGGGGTTTACCAGATCTCCAGCGCGGAGGAACTGGCATGGTTTGCCCAGCAGGTCAACGCCGGCCAGACGACCATCAACGGCAAACTTCTGACCAATATTTTCATCAACGATGAGAATACCCGGAATACCTGGACGCCCATCGGTGGCTATTCCAACAAGTATGCCGGTACCTTCGACGGTAACGGCAAGAGCGTCAAGGGCCTGGATGAGCCGCTCTTCGGCTACGGGGGCAAGGGCGGCCTCATTAAGGGCGTTACCGTCTATGGTGCCATCAGCGGCACCTCCAATATGGGCGGCATTTGCACGGCGACCTACGGCGGCATCGAAAACTGCGTCAACTACGCCGACATCAGCGCTGAGGGTCAGCGTGTGGGCGGTATCGTCGGCGTTGTGTACGATGGAGGTCATATCGCCGATTGCGCCAACTACGGTAAGATCACAACCTCTTATCAAGGCGCTGCGTATACCGAAGGCGGCAGCGTGTATCTGGGCGGTATTACCGGCTATGCCTACACCGAGGTGCGGCGCTGCGCCAACGCTGGTACGGTGAGTGCTACAAGCGATAACTACGGCGGCGTCGGCGGCATTTGCGGTGTTGCCGAGAACGTTGTGGAAAACTGCTATAATCTGGGCGCTGTCAGCGGCCCCAAGAGAACCGGCGGTATCGTAGGTATTGCCGATGCACAGCATGCGGCAGTGCAGGGCGGCTATAATGCCGGTAAGATCACCTGCACCGGCACCAGCAAGAACCCCTTCTGCGGCGCTGTCGCGGGCGACGTTGCCAACAGCGACGGTGTCACCGTGGGCAGTGTGAGTGGCACCTACTATCTGGAGAACAGCTATCAGTATGAGCTGCATAACGAGGGCATCGGCTACGGTTCCGGCGAGGCCACGGCTAAGACCGAGGCGGAGATGAAGACGGATGCCTTTGTCCGGATGCTGGGCAGTGATTTCCATGTGGATGATCCTGCAACGCAAAGCGGCTATCCGATGCTTGCCTGGCAGGGCGGCCGCGCTCCCGAGGCGACTGCCGATGAGAAGGCAGTGGCGGCGGACAAGCTGGCTTTGAACGTGACACCTACCACGGTGACCGAGGCCATGACGCTGGCGCTTACGAAGAAGGGTGACAATGGATCCACCATTACATGGAGCAGCAATCAGCCCGATGTGATCACCGACGCCGGTGTTGTCACTCTGCCCCAGAGCGGCACGGCGCAAGTGGAGCTGACCGCGACCATCACCAAGGGTGCGGCATCGGATACCCGTACCTTCGTCATCCAAGTGCAGTCCTCTGTCGTCACGGCGCAGCATATGCTCAACGAGGTAAAGGCGGCCATGGGTACCATCCATCTCAAACCCAACTATGGCGCGGACAAGAACATCAAGGATGTGTTCGCCACCATGATGGAGACGAAGATGGAGCTGGCAGGCATGACCGTGCCCGCATCGGATATTACCGTGGAGCTGGTAAGCCCGGGCCACAATAACATGGGCACCGATCAGGCACAGCATATTGCCGATGACGGTACGATCACCTACTACTATGTGGATCCCGCCACCGACACGATGCACGGTGCGCCTATGAAGGATATTCAGTTCCGCCTTACCTGCAACGGTGCGCAGGTGGATTGCGAAGCCTCGGCATTCATCCCGTGGGATCGCGGCCGTGTCCGGCAGGAGATGGAGAAGATCGCCGCGGCGCTGACCTTTGATGTGATCAAGGGAGAGAACACGGATGCCGGTGCAGTGACCACCGATTTGACGCTGCCCTCCAGACTGGAGGAGTACAGATGGGCGACCATCGCCTGGACCTCCAGCAACAGCAAGGTGATCCGGGTGAACCCGGGCGCTACGGTGCTGGATAACAGCGTGGGTAAGGTTTATGCAGAGATCACCGACACCCAGGTGAAGCTCACCGCAGTGGTGAACTTTAATAAGACCTCTGACAACGAGCCGATGATCACGGTGACGAAGGATCTGCCTGTGACCGTGACAGGCGCTGCTTCTGTGGTGGATGAAACACTGCAGGCAGCTCTGGATCTCTATACCATCGACAAGCTGAAGGATTCCAAGACCAACGCTATAGTGGATCCTGCGGCGATCGCAGGCGATATCAATCTCCTCAAGCCCAGAGATCTGAAGATTGACGGCAAGTATTACAGCGTGAGCGTGGAGGCCGGAACCGACGATGTGGTCATCAACGGCTACCGTGCCAAGGTATACCGTCCCCTGCCCGGTGCCGATCCCGTGACGGTGCCTTTGAAGGTAACCATTACCCATAAGGAGACGGGCAGAGCCCTCTCCAAGGATCTGGGCACCGTGACCATCCTGCCTTTGGAGCAGTCCGCCATTGATGCAGAGATTGCCCTCATGCAGATGGTGAAGGATCACTTCTTTGACGGCATTGCCGGCGAGAATACCAATCCCATGCAGATCAGCTCCGATATGCATCCCTTCCAGGAGGTATATCTGAAGGATGGTGAACTGGTTTGGGTGGATAACTATCTGGATCGTACAGATACCGGTATCGTGCCCACCAGTATTCCCAAGGATGGTTACGACGAGAGCTATGATCGCTTCCACTCCAGCCATCCCAATATCATCAAGCATGAGAACCTGCTGCTGGCAAATGCACCGATGGAGAACACCACGGTGACCATTACTGCCTGCCTGAGCAGTCAGGACTTCGCCCGCTATGCCCAGCGCTATCCCGATAATCTGCAGCTGCAGAAGCTGACCAACCAGATGGTCTATCTGGATGTACAGGTGCTGGGTACCAGCGCCGATCAGCAGGCTGCCAATGAGACCATGGCACTGATCCGCGCCATTGGCCCGGTGTCTCTGGATTCCGAGCAGGCCATTACCGATGCCAGAGCCTCCTATGATGCGTTGACGGAGAAGCAGCAGAGCATGGTCGGCAACTACAACGAGCTGCTGCAGGCGGAGCGGGTACTGGATGTGCTCAAGAGCCCCAAGAGCGATGTGGAGAAGATCTACACGACCACCGGCGATTTGCTGGAGCAGCTGGCGAAGGACAACGTCCCCGATGTGAGCTCTGTCGGCGGTGATTGGCTGGCATTGGCGCTCTATCGCAGCGGACGCAGTGTACCTGCCGGTTATTATGAAAACGTAGTGGCGTATGTAAAGGCCAACTGCAACGACAGAGGACAGGTCTCCCACGTCAGCACGGATAATTCCCGCCTGATCCTTGCACTGACAGCAGCCGGTAAGGACGTGACCCATGTGGGCGGCCACAACCTGCTGCAGGGTCTGAGCGAGATGAAGTTCGTCAAGCGGCAGGGCATCAACGGCGCCATCTGGGTATTGCTGGCACTGGACAGCGCTGCCTATAAGATCCCCGCAGCACCTGCCGGTGCAGAGCAGACCACCCGCGAGAAGCTGGTGGAGACCATTCTGGCAGCACAGCTGCCCGATGGCGGCTGGAACCTGCACCACGATGCAGATGCGGGGGATGTGGATCTGACGGCCATGGCCCTGCAGGCGCTGGCACCCTATGTGTCCGGCGATGCGGCGGTGAAGGAAGCTGTGGACCGCGCTGTTGCAATGCTGTCCCAGCGGCAGAGTGCCTCCGGCGGCTATGGCAGTATCACCGGTATCAGCACGGAGAGCAGCGCACAGGTGATTCTGGCGCTGACGGCACTGGGCATTGATCCCCATATGGATCTGCGCTTTGTGAAGAACGGCTGGTCTGTAGTGGATGCACTGTGCAGAGGTGCGCTGGAAAATGGTGGCTTCCGCCACAATGTGGACGGCGAGTATAACCAGATGTCTACGGAGCAGGCCTACGAGGCATTGACATCCTACATGCGCTTTGTGGACGGCAAGACCCATATTTTCGACATGAGCGATGTGACCATCGAGCAGGAGGTCAATCCCGATCCAGGCAAGGATCCCAGCGTTGCCCCCAATCCCGACAAGGATCCCGGTGTGGATCCCGATCCCGGTAAAGATCCTACCCCCAATCCGGGTACGGGCGATGCAGCTGCCACCGGCGACAGCAGCCGCTTGGCAGTTTACGGCGGATTGATGGCGGCGGCCTATCTGGCACTGGCTGCAATGATTCGCTCCTCTAAGAAGAGCAGAAAGGCTCGATAAGAGTCTGCTTCCTCAAAGGTGCGTTCGGCGCCGTGGAGTTTCTCCACGGCGCCGGACGGTTCTATTCCAATGGGATAAGCACCAAAAGAAAAAGAGACACCCGACAAGCTGTCGGATGTCTCTTTTTTCGTAGTCAGTTTTGCGTATTTAGTCTGCCTGCAATACCAGAAGGTTGCCGCAGGGCGTGCCGCGCCGGTCGGTCATGACCTCTTTCGTGCCGCCTACCTGCGCCAGAATAAGGTGGAAGGCGTCGTCGTTGCGCTCCGTGGCCTCGCCTGTTACGGTGAGGGTAGGGGCGTTTGCGGCGTTATAGGCAAAGTCCTCGTCGGCGTAGACAAGGAAAAAGGCGTCGGCCGTGCCGTCGGCGTGCTTGGCGGCTACCTCAGCGGTATCTGCCTTTTGAAGCGCTGCAAAGAAATCCTGCAGGGAGATATTTTGCTGTACCGTGTCCTCGCCCAGAGAGAGGGGAAGGTTGTGGTCAGTATAGGTGACCTGCGGCCCCTGCACCGTGACAGTGACAGACACGCCTATATGGTTCCATGTGGGTGTGTAGCTTACCTCACCGATATAGACCAGCAGCTCCAGCCCCAGCTGCGTAAGACTTCCGTTGCTGTCCAGCTCCGCCCGTGCGTTGGTCACACGGATGTCATTGTCCACAGCACCGCTGTCTTTCACAATTTGAGCGAGCAGCGCCGGATAATCAATCGTACGGAATTTATGGGGGATCGTGACTTTCTCTGCTGTCTTCATCGCCTTGTCCACCTGCCAGCAGGTTGTGGCAGCATCCTCTGCCACACAGTAGAAGCCTTCCTCGTCCATGTAGGCGATATAGCTGCCTGCGGGCATATCGGGGATGGAGAGCTTTTGGAGATCTTTACCGTCGGCGTTCACGCTGAGCAAAGCACCGGGCTGGGTAAAGTAAAAGCGGCCCTGGTCCAGCACCATGGGCTGACGGTAGTCGCCCATGACGGCGATTTCCTCCACAGTGCCGTCCTCATCCTTATAGAGGATGCACCAGCCGTTTGCCGTTTCGTCCACATAGTAGTTATCCGCGTTGCGGGAGGGGCTGCCGCAGCTGCACAGGCTCAGTGCCAGTACAGCCGTCAAAAGGAAGGAAAGGAAACGTCTCATGCCTTCTTCTCCTCCTCGCTCTTTTCTTCCTCGTCGTCCAGCTTGCCGCGGGCGTGGAGGACATCGTCTGCCGTAATTTTCATGAGATCCTCCCGGGTGACGGACTCCATTTTAGCAAGGCGGTTATTCTGCGCTACCACAATATTTTCAAAGATGTTGCGCACGCCGCGTCCGTTACCGAAGGTCTCCGGGTCGCCGTTTTCCTCGTTGATGTAATCGCTGACCAGCGGCTTGGCCTCCTCGGTCAGTTCGTAGCAGCCCTTGCGGCAGCGCATATCGAAGATGGCCATCAGCTGCTCGGGGTTGTAATCTTCAAAGAGCAAAAAGCGGTTGAAGCGGGACTCAAGGCCGGGGTTGGAGTGGATGAAGCGATCCATCAAATCTGTGTAGCCCGCCACGATCACCACCAGATCGTCCCGGTGATCTTCCATGGCCTTCAGAATGGTGTCAATGGCCTCCTGCCCGAAGTCATTGGAGGAGTTGCCGTTGAGGGCGTAGGCCTCGTCGATGAAGAGCACACCGCCCATAGCCTTGTCGATGACCTTTTTGGTTTTCAGCGCCGTCTGCCCCACATAGCCGGCCACAAGGCCGCTGCGATCCACCTCCACCAGCTGCCCCTTGGAGAGAATGCCCAGAGAGCGATAGATGCGGGCCATGAGGCGCGCCACCATGGTTTTGCCGGTACCGGGGTTGCCGGAAAAGACCATGTGCAAAGACAAATCGGGGGTGGGGAGGTCGTGCTCACGGCGCAGCTTGTAGACATTCACCGTGTTGATGAGGTTGCGCACCTCTTCCTTGATCAGATCCAGACCGATGTAGGAATCCAGCTCCGCCAGCAGATCCTCCATCTTCTCCGGGGGCGGCAGAGGCTCTTCCTCCTCCTTTTCCTCCACTTGAGGCTTGCTGTTGGCAGTGGGCTTTTCCTCACCGGAATCAGTCTTCTTTTTGCCCACGTTGGCGAAGGGGGTACCCCAGAAGTCGTCGTTCATGCGGCGCAGCGCACCATCACTCATGGTGCGGATGACGTCCAGCTGCTGCAGAATAATCTCGTCTCTTTTATCCATAACTCGTATCTCCTGTCTGAAAATGTATATGGCTCATGGCGCGGAAGAGAAGGGATGCTACAAAACCGGTGAGTCCACCGGTGAAAAGGGAAACACCCAGCAGGATGGGCAGATAGCCAAGAACCGCTGTGTTGCCCAATGTGATGATGGCTGCGGCGATCTGTCCCACATTGTGGGCGGAAGCACCGCCGATGGATACGCCGAAGATGGAAAGTCCCGGCACATGGCGCAGGGCGATCATCACCAGCATGGCGGCAAAGCCGCCCAGCAGGGAAAAGAGGAGTGCCGAGAAGTTGCCCGCAAATACGGAACCGAGCAAACAACGTCCCAGCAAAATCCCCAGCGCCGGGCCCGCCCCCAGAGAATAGAGGGCGAACACCGTCACGATGTTGGCAAGACCCAGCTTCACGCCGGGGAGGGGGATCACCAGCGTGATGGGAAATAGATTTTCCAGCGTACTCAAACCCAGTGCCAGCGCCGTCAGCACGGCGCACAGGGTCAGAGATTTTGTGTTGATACGCAAAATAGAAATCCTCCGTTGCGTGAAATGGGAAGGGAAATCAGCCCAGCACCAAATCCGGGCCGTTGCCGCTGCCCTCCAGGCGGATGACCACCTGCTCCGGCAGGCAGATGATGCTCTGCCCGCGGCGACGGATGGTGCCGGTATGGAGGCAATCCTGCCCGGGACAGTCGCTCTCGGTGACCCGAACACCGTCCGGGCTGAGGGCGATGGTCAGATGGTATTCTCCGTCGATGTGGACGGTTTTTTCCTCCTGCAAAGTGGAGAGAACCACGGTTTCCACCGTTTCACCGCGGTGGGTGATGACGGCGGTCAGCTGATCGCCGTGGCCTAGATTCCCGTAGAAGAGCACGGCGGTACCGATGGCCAGCGCCAGAACCAGCGCCGCCACAAGGCCGTCCCACACGGTGGGGCGCAGCTTAGGCGATGGCGCTTGCTTCATAGCTGCCTCCCTCCTCCAATGTCAGAGAATTCTCCAGACCGGGGGTGTAGAGCAGTTTACCGTCGGCAGTAATGAGCACCATATCGAAATCACTGCTGTGGCTGCGCCAGAAGTCTACAGCACCCTGCGCGCCCATAACATAGAGAGCCGTGGAATAGGCGTCGGCCATAGTGCCGTCGGTGCAGATGATGGTGACAGAGAGCAGGTCACTCTGGGCCGGTGCGCCGGTCTTGGGATCTAAAATGTGCTGATAGACCGTGCCGTCCTCGGCGGTAAAATACCGCTGATAGCCGCCGGATGTGACCGCGAACTGGTTGGAGAGCCCCACCATCACCGCCGCACCGGCGGGGGAGTTGGGATCACGAATCGAAACCAGCCACGGCGCTTTGCCGTCCTTGGTGCCGTAGGTATACACGTTGCCGCCCAGACTCACCCAGCCGCCCTCGATGTTGTAGACCTCGAAAAGCTGGGCAAGGCGCACGGAGGCGTAACCCTTGGCGATGCCGCCCAGATCAATAGCGCAGCCCTCATCCAGCGAAACGGTGGTGCCGTCCACATGGATGTGGCTGCTGCCTACGAGCGGCAGCAGAGCGTCGATTTCCGTCTGGGAGAGTACCTTGGGGGTTTCGGTGTGGATGCCCCAGGCGCTCACCAGAGGGGCCACCGTCATGTCAAAAGTGCCGTCTGTCAGCTGTGTGTAGCGCAGAGCATCCTGTAAAAGGTCTGCCGTCTCCTCGGAGACAGTGACCGTGCCGCCGCCATTGATACGGGCGATGTCGCTCTCGGTCTTGGTGCGTGAGAGAAGTGCTTCCAGACGGTTGATCTCCTGCGTTGCTGCGGTGAGGAAACCCTGCGTATCGCCGCCGTAAACTGCGAAGTCCATCACAGTGTCCATGGCGAAGATCTGGTGCGTCTCCAATTTGTGTTGGCTGCCGCAGGCGGTGAGGGACAAAGTCATCACCAGAGTGAGCAGCAGACAGGTAAGTCGTTTCATCATATCTCCTTACAGCTCCTGTCGGCCTTCCAGTGCCCGCATCAGCGTGGCGTCGTCGGCAAATTCCAGATGGCCGCCCACAGGGATGCCGTAGGCCAGCCGGGTGACCCGGACGCCGAAGGGCTTGAGAAGGCGGGAGAGGTACAGTGCCGTGGCCTCGCCCTCTGTGTCGGGGTTGGTGGCCATGATGACCTCCTGAATGTCACCGGCAGCCACGCGATCGAGCAGGGATTTAATTTGCAGGTCGTCCGGCCCCACATGGTTCATGGGGGACAGGACGCCGTGGAGCACATGGTATCGGCCTGTATACTCCCGGGAGCGCTCCATGGCGATCACGTCGCGGGGATCGGCCACCACGCAGATGGTGTGCTCATCCCGCTTGGGAGAGGCGCAGATGGGACAGAGACCGCCGGCTGTCAGATTTTGGCAGACAGGGCAGAGGGTAACACCCTTTTTGGCCTCGATGATGGTGTCGGCAAACTCCTGTGCCTCCTGCAGAGGGAGACCCAGTACATAGAAAGCCAGACGCTGTGCGGATTTGCCGCCGATGCCGGGGAGTCGAGCAAACTGCTCCACCAGCTTTTCCAGCGGCGCGGGAAAATATTCCATAGAAATTGACCTCCGATAGGGGGAAATAAGTGTCTCAGCCTCGCAGCTGGGCGATGCGGGCGGGGATATCCTCCGCCTTGTAGACAGCAGAACCGGCCACCAGAACATTGGCGCCGTTGGCGATGCAGATGGGAGCGGTGTTGGGATCCACGCCGCCGTCTACCTCCAGCTCACACTGGGGGTTCATGGCGTCGATATAACCGCGGATGGCCTGTACCTTGGGCATCATGTCGGCCATGAACTTCTGACCGCCGAAGCCGGGCTCCACCGTCATCACCAGAATGATGTCCACCATGTCGATGAAGGGCAGTACGGCGGAGGCGGGAGTCTTGGGCTTGAGTACGATACCGGGCTTCTTGCCCTTAGCGCGGATCTTGCGCAGCGCCTCCTTGATGTTCTCCTCCGTGTCGGCCTCCACATGGCAGGTGACAAGGTCGGCACCGGCATCGCAGAATTGCTCCACATACCGCACCGGCTGTTCGATCATCAGATGAACGTCCAGCGGCAGGGGGGTAGTGGGGCGAATGGACTTGACCACCGGGATGCCGATGGAGATATTGGGCACGAACATACCGTCCATGACATCCACATGGACGTAGTCAGCAGTGGCAATGCGCTGAATATCCCGCTCCAGATTGGCAAAATCTGCCGAGAGGATAGAGGGAGCAATTTTGATCATGGGAGAACCTTCCTTTCACTGTTCCGGGCGGGCCGGAGGTCACTGCACCCATAGGAGCCGGATGGCATAGGATACATTGAGCGGCGCGCACGGCGGCAAAATCCGGCCTACCGACGCAGCCGCCCTCCCGTCCCTGCCGGGCGCCGGGGCGTCGCTTTTTAGATAGGGGGTCGGCGGAGAGATCTGTCGGCCCCCATTGTGCATAATGATACATATATCATTATACCGCCTGCAAGCTCTGATTGCAACGAGAAAGAGGGTCGTGGAGGGGAAAAGTGAAATCGTGTCCAATCTGTAAATTTTACTCAACAACCCTTTACCTTTATAGAGATTTCTTGTAGAATAAATTTGTTCCATAAATGGGACGAGATTTCGAGCAATGACGAGGCGGTTTTATGGGCTTTTTTCAGAGAGTTGGCAATGCGCTGGCTCGGTTTATGTATGGACGCAACGGGGCAGACCATCTGGGCCTGACCATGATCTGGACGGCGGTAGTGCTGAGTGTTATCAATGTTTTCGTGCGCCAGTCAGCTGTGGCATCCATTTTGAATCTATTATCTACGGTGTTGATGTTCTGGGCGCTTTTTCGTATGTTCTCCCGGAACCTTCCCAAGCGCAGAGCAGAGAATGCCAAGTTTATGGAGAAGATCTGGTGGCCGGTGAAGAGCCGGATCAGCACCGTACGGCAGCAAAAGCAGGATAAGGAGCATAAGTATTTCACCTGTCCCAACTGTGGCACGGTGTGCCGTGTTCCCCGGGGAAAAGGAAAGATCGTCATTACCTGTCCCAAGTGCCACGGGGAGATCCGGGGAAAAACTTAATCATCGAAAGAGATGTACCTCCGGGTGCATCTCTTTTTTGCGCTTTGTGAACGGTGAATTTCCAGAATAAGGTTGCAAGAGCCCCGGGCGTGTTTTATAATATATAGCTACTTATTCTATACCTTACTGGGTAAATCCGATGAAGGAAGTGTACCGTCGTGAAAGTGATCGACATTTTGAAAGAGGACAAGCTGTCCTTGTCGTTTGAGGTATTTCCGCCGAAAACAAGCACCAATTTTGAGAGTGTCCGTCGCGCTACTGAGGAGATTGCGGAGCTCCATCCCGCCTTCATGAGTGTGACATACGGTGCCGGCGGCGGCACCAGTGCCTATACTTTGGAGATTGCCCGGAATATGGAGCGCCACGGCGTGCCTACGCTGGCGCATTTGACCTGCGTTTCTTCCGACCGGGCCACAGTGCATCAGCGCATCGAAGAGCTGCAAGCGGCCGGAATCAAGAATATTATGGCACTGCGCGGCGACCTGACGCCGGAGATGGAGGGACAGGACCGCAGTGCATGGGATTACCGTTATGCAGTGGATCTGGTGCGTGAGATCCGCCGGAGCGGCGGCGATTTCTGCATCGGCGGCGCCTGCTATCCCGAGGTGCACCCGGAGAGTGCCAACCAGAAGGAGGACATTTTGCATCTGAAGGAAAAGGTGGAGGCCGGTGTGGACTTCCTCACCACCCAGATGTTCTTTGATAATAACCTCCTCTACAACTTCCTCTATAAGATCCGCGAGGCGGGCATCACGGTGCCGGTGGTGGCAGGCATCATGCCCATTACCAATGCCAAGCAGGTGGAAAAGGCCATCAAGCTCTCCGGCTCCCATATGCCCCAGCGCTTCAAGAGCCTCGTGGACAAGTTCGGCTCCGATCCCGCCGCTATGAAGCAGGCGGGTATCGCCTATGCCACCGACCAGATCATCGACCTCTTCGCCAATAATGTGACCAACGTCCATGTCTATACCATGAATAAGCCGGACGTGGCACGGCAGATCCAGCAGAATCTGTCGGATATTTTGGGCAAATGATGACACCCATCGAAGTAAAAACCTACTCCATGCCGCCGGTAAATCTGCCGGAGGTACTGCGCTACGCCGCGTGCCGTGAGGCCTCTGCGGAGGTAGCCGCGTTGGCCCGGTGGGCGGCAGAGACGGCTGCGCCTGTGCTGCAGGGCCGTGTCTGCTGGCGCGAGAGTGAGGTGCAGGTGTCGGGGGACAGGGTGTCTCTAGGCGGCGCGGTGTGGACATCGCAGAAGCTGGCGCAGCGTCTGGCGGGCTGTGGAAAAGCTGTGGTGTTTGCTGCCACGGTGGGTCTGGAGCTGGATCGGCTCATTGTCCGCTACGGGCATCTCTCCCCGGCCAAAGGGCTGATGCTGCAGGCGCTGGGCGCTGAGCGGGTGGAAGCGTTGTGCAATACCTTTAATGAGGAGATTAAGACCCGCTGCGGAAGTACCCAGCCTCGGTTTTCACCGGGCTATGGGGATCTGCCCCTGACGGCACAGCGGGAGATTTTTGAAATGCTGGAGTGCCCCAAGCGCATTGGGCTTTTCCTCAACGAGAGCCTGTTGATGTCCCCTACCAAGTCGGTGACGGCCATCATCGGCATCGGCGGCGAAGTGTGCGCGGCAACAGGCTGTAAGGCGTGCGGCAAGCGGGACTGTACATTTAGGAGAGACGGAACATGACGGTTTTAGAGTATTTGAAGGACCATGTCCTCTATTTGGATGGCGGCATGGGAACCCTTTTGCAGGCGGAAGGTCTGCAGCCGGGGGAGTATCCGGAGCGGTGGAATTGCAGTCACCCGGAGGTGATCCGAAAGCTCCAAAAGGCGTATTTTGACGCTGGCAGCAATGTGGTGAATACCAACACCTTCGGTGCTAACGGTTTGAAATTTGAGGCCGACGAGCTGGAGAAAATCATCCGTGCGGCGGTGAGCCATGCCCGCTGGGCGGCGGAGCACAGCACCAATCCCGGTCCTAAGTTCGTGGCGCTGGACATCGGCCCCACCGGGCGGCTGCTGCGCCCCTACGGCGATCTGGACTTTGAGGACGCAGTGGAGATTTTTGCACAAGTGGTGCGCATCGGTGTGGATTGCGGCGTGGATCTGTTGATGATCGAGACCATGAACGACAGCTACGAGACGAAAGCGGCGCTGCTGGCGGCAAAGGAGAATTCTACGCTCCCGGTATTCGTCTCCAACGCCTATGGAGAGGATGGTAAGCTGATGACCGGTGCTTCCCCGGCGGCGATGGTGGCGATGCTGGAGGGCATGGGAGCCGACGCCATCGGTGCCAACTGCTCCCTCGGCCCCAAGCAGCTGCGCGGTGTGGTGGAGGAGCTGCTGGAGTGCGCCTCTGTGCCGGTGCTTTTGAAGCCCAATGCCGGGCTTCCCCGCAGTGTGGAGGGCAAGACCATCTACGATGTGGCGGCGGAGGAATTTGCCGAGGATGTGACGGCACTTCTGAAAGCAGGTGTGCGCGTTGCGGGTGGATGCTGCGGCACGACGCCGGACTATATCCACACCCTTGTGGAGCGAAGCCGGGATGTGAAAGTGGTGGAGATCACCGACAAGGCGCGGACGGTGGTCAGCTCCTATACCCATGCGGTGTGCTTTGACCGTGACCCGATTCTCATCGGTGAGCGGATCAATCCCACGGGCAAGAAGAGGTTCAAAGAGGCGCTTCGCACCGGAGATATGGACTATCTTCTGAATGAGGGCATCCGCCAGCAGGAGAAAGGCGTGCAGGTGCTGGATGTGAACGTGGGCCTGCCGGAAATTGATGAGCCCGCCATGTTGACGCGGGCCATGGGTGAGCTGCAGGCCGTTATCGACCTGCCGCTGCAGATCGATACTTCCGACGCCGAGGCGATGGAACGGGCGCTGCGGCGCTATAACGGCAAGGCCATGGTGAACTCCGTCAATGGTAAGGCGGAGAGCATGGCTGCCATCTTCCCGCTGGTGAAAAAATACGGCGGCGTGGTGGTGGCACTGACGCTGGATGAGAGCGGCATCCCCGCTACGGTGGAAGGCCGTCTGGCCATTGCTCGGAAAATTCTGGATACTGCTAAAGAGTACGGCATTGCCCGCAAGGATATTATCTTCGACACGCTGGCCATGAC
>JAHHSH010000050.1 GCA_020025345.1 Oscillospiraceae bacterium
GCCTGCTGCGCGAGTTCAAGGTGGAGGCCAATGTTGGTGCACCTCAGGTTGCTTATAAGGAGACCATCAAGAAGACTGTTGAGCAGGATACCAAGTATGCCCGTCAGTCCGGCGGTAAGGGCCAGTACGGTCACGTTAAGATCCGTGTCGAGCCCAACGAGTCCGGTAAGGGTTACGAGTTTGTCAACGCTATCGTCGGCGGTGCTATTCCCAAGGAGTATATCCCCGCTGTCGATGCCGGTATCCAGGGCGCTATGCTCTCCGGTGTTGTGGCTGGCTATCCCGTTGTTGACGTGAAGGTCACCCTGTATGATGGTTCTTACCACGAGGTCGACTCCTCCGAAATGGCATTTAAGATCGCCGGTTCCATGGCTTTCAAGGAAGCTATGCGTAAGGCTGATCCCACTCTGCTGGAGCCTGTGATGAAGGTCACTGTGATCGCTCCCGACGAGTATCTGGGTAACGTCATCGGCGACCTAAACAGCCGCCGTGGTATGATCCAGGGTCAGGAGACCCGTCCTGGTGCAGTCCAGGTCGACTCTATGGTGCCTCTGGCAAACATGTTCGGTTATGCAACCGACCTGCGCTCCCGCACGCAGGGCCGTGGTCAGTATACCATGGAGCCCAGCCACTATGTGGAGCTGCCTAAGAGCCTGCAGGAGAAGCTGATTGCCAAGCGCACCGGCCGTGAAAATGCGTAAATTGTGAAATAATAATTGCTTTTCACGTAAAAATACTGTAAGATAGCAATGATAGACAAAGTCATTGCGAAAATGATAATCAATGAAAGTTAAGGAGGATTTTTTCAAATGGCTAAGCAGAAATTTGAGAGAAACAAGCCCCATGTTAACATCGGTACCATCGGTCACGTTGACCATGGTAAGACCACTCTGACCGCTGCTATCACCAAGTACCTGGCTATGCAGGGCGGCGCAGACTACACCGACTATTCTTCCATCGATAAGGCTCCCGAAGAGCGTGAGCGTGGTATTACCATCAACACCTCCCACGTTGAGTACGAGACCGAGGCTCGTCACTATGCACACGTTGACTGCCCCGGCCACGCCGACTATATCAAGAACATGATCACCGGCGCTGCTCAGATGGACGGCGGTATCCTGGTTATCGCTGCTACCGACGGCCCCATGGCTCAGACTCGTGAGCACCTGCTGCTGGCTCGTCAGGTTAACGTGCCCTCCATCCTGGTGTTCCTGAACAAGTGCGATCAGGTTGACGACGAGGAGCTGCTGGAGCTGGTTGAGATGGAAGTCCGCGAGCTGCTGACCGAGTATGGCTTCCCCGGCGACGACACCCCCATCATCAAGGGTTCCGCTCTGATGGCTCTGACCTGCGAGTCCGAGGATCCCAACGCTCCCGAGTATGCTTGCATCAAGGAGCTGATGGATGCTGTTGATACCTGGATCCCCACTCCCGACCGCAAGGAGGATATGCCCTTCCTGATGCCCGTTGAGGACGTCTTCACCATCTCCGGCCGTGGTACTGTTGCTACCGGCCGTGTGGAGCGTGGTGTTCTGAAGCTGAACGAGAAGGTTGAGATCGTTGGCCTGCAGGACGAGAAGCGCGAGACCACCGTTACCGGTATCGAGATGTTCCACAAGCTGCTGGATTACGCTGAGGCTGGCGACAACATCGGCGCTCTGCTGCGTGGTATCGCTAAGACCGAGATCGAGCGTGGCCAGGTTCTGTCCAAGCCCGGTAGCATTCACCCCCACACCAAGTTCGTGGGCCAGGTGTACGTTCTGAGCAAGGACGAGGGCGGCCGTCATACCCCCTTCTTCAACAACTATCGTCCTCAGTTCTACTTCCGTACCACTGACGTTACCGGTATCATCACTCTGCCCGAGGGCGTTGAGATGTGCATGCCCGGCGATAACGTCGACATGAACGTTGAGCTGATCACCCCCATCGCTATCGAGGAGGGCCTGCGTTTCGCTATCCGCGAGGGCGGCCGTACCGTCGGTTCCGGTGTTGTTATCAAGATCAACGCTGACTAATTGACGCGTTTTTAAAAGAAGCGACCCATTTGGGTCGCTTCTTTTTTTGCATCATGCAGGGAGCGCACGGACGTTTTTCCACCGATCATGTGGAAAACGTCTGTGCTTTTACTCTATAAGAGCAAAAGTCAACCAATGGGAGGTGCTGCTCTGCCCCGGTGTTTTGTCATTTCTGCTGTTGACCGAAATTCATCAAACTACTATAATAAAGATGCTGCGTAGGAAGCGGCGCCAGCGCCGCACGTTCCTTCGCAAGTATTCTGACCGACTGCGGTCAGCCAAATTTGGAGGAATCTCCCATGTACCGTATTAAAACCATGAACAAGATCTCTGCTGTGGGCCTAAACACCTTTGACCGTGAACGCTATGAGGTGGGCGAGAATCTGACGGAGGAGGACGCTATTCTGGTGCGTTCCGCCAAGCTCCATGAGTATGTATTCCCCGAAAGCCTGCGGGCCATTGCCCGTGCCGGTTCCGGTGTGAATAACATCCCGCTGGAGCGCTGCAGTGAGCAGGGAATTGTGGTCTTCAACACCCCCGGCGCCAATGCCAACGCGGTTAAGGAACTGGTGCTTTGCAGCCTGCTGCTGGCTTCCCGTGACGTGTCCGGCGCGATCCGCTGGGTTCGCCAGCAGGTGGAAGGCGGCACGGATGTGACAACGGTGGTGGAAAAAGGCAAGTCTGCCTTCGTAGGCCCAGAGCTGTACCATAAGACGCTGGGAATCATCGGTTTGGGGGCCATTGGTTCTCTGGTGGCTAACGTTGCCCTCTCTCTGGGGATGGACGTGTACGGCTATGACCCCTATTTGTCGGTAGATGCGGCACTGCGTCTGGATCGCCATGTGAAGGTGGTCAAGGATGTGCGGGAACTCTATAAAAAGTCGGATTATATCACTATGCATATTCACGTCACGCCGGAGACCAGACATCTCATCAATGCCGAGGCCATCGCGGCTATGAAGCGCGGAGCCCGTGTGATCAATCTGGCCCGAGGCGAGATCGTGGACGACGATGCGATGATCGCTGCCCTGGAGACGGGGCGTGTGGCATCTTACGTCACTGATTTCCCCAATAACCGTCTGGTGGCGGCTCCTCATGTGGTGGCTATGCCCCATCTGGGTGCTTCCACGCCGGAGAGCGAGCAGAACTGCGCCGTCATGGCAGCGCGTGAACTGCAGGATTATCTGGAAAACGGCAATATCCGACACTCCGTGAATCTGCCGGACGTGGAAATGAGCCGCAGCGGCGTGTGCCGTATGTGCATTATCCATAAGAATGTGCCGGCAATGCTGGCCAATATCACGACACTCCTGTCCCGTGATGGAGTGAATGTGGAAAACTTGAGCAATAAGTCTAAGGATGACTACGCGTACACACTGGTCGACTTGGGTACCGATGTGGAAGAGGAGATCATCGAAGAGGTAAAACGACTGCCGAACGTGATCCGTGTTCGTGTGATTCACTGAAAATGGAAGGGAAGTCCCCGGAAAACCTTTGGTTTTCCGGGGGCTTTTTACGTTTCGGGGAAGACGAGATCTGCACGAAAGCCACCTTCGCCCAAGGCCACCAGATCGCCGCCGATGATGGCATCATCAGCCAGATAGAGATTGATTTGCACATCCTCTGGCCGCTGGGGATAGTTGGTAACGGTGTAGGTGTAACGCTGCACCGTCTGGCCTGCAAACTGGGAGAAAGGCAGCCCCTGCGCATCCTGCAGGGCGGCGTAGTCACTCCAGCTTCCCTCCAGTTTTTCCGGCAGCTTCAGATGGAGCGATTCGATTTCCTGCGGGGCTACCTGCCAGCCCAGACCTTCCAGATATGAGATTCGTGCGGATACATCGGCACCGTTAATAGGTGCCTCCGGCTTTTTGCCGCAGCCCCACAGCAAAAGGAGCAGCGTCGAGAGCAGCACAACACCGGCTGTGATGGCGCCCAAGAGATGTTTGCGCTGCTTGATATGGATCAAAATCATACTTTCACCCCCATGGATGGATATTCCCATCCGGCGTGAAATATGTTAAGATAGGCAAAAAGGAGGCGGGCAAATGGAGCGTTTGGATAAGGTGATCAGCGGCATGGGGAAAAAGTCCCGCCGCGAGGTGAAGCTGCTGGTGCGGCAGGGCCGCATCCTGGTGGATGGTGTCCCGGCACTGTCGGCGGAGATGAAGGTGGATCCGGACACGACGGAGATTTTGCTGGACGGGGAGAGTATCGGGTACGAAAAATTCACCTATATTATGCTCCATAAGCCGGCAGGCGTCCTCTCGGCGGTGGAGGATCGCCGTCAGAGTACGGTGCTGGATCTGCTGCCGCAGGAGCTGCGCCGCCGGGAGCTATCGCCGGTGGGGCGACTGGATAAGGATACGGAGGGGCTGCTGCTCCTCACCAATGACGGGACGCTGACTCATCAGCTGCTGCGACCCAGATCTCATGTGGATAAGGTCTACTATGCCCGTGTGGAGGGAGAACTGGAAACAGCGGACTGCGAAGCCTTTGCCGGCGGCATGACGCTGGGGGATGGGCTTGTGTGTATGCCGGCGGGGCTGGAGATCCTATCTCCCAACGAAGCCCTCGTCACGCTGCAGGAGGGGAAATTCCATCAGGTCAAGCGGATGCTGGCGGCACGGGGAAAGCCGGTCGTCTATCTCAAACGGCTGTCCATGGGGAGCCTGCGGCTGGATGAATCACTGGCCCCGGGAGAATACCGGCCTTTGACAGAAGGGGAAGTGAATGGACTACGCGCTGCGGTAAATGAGAATATATCGACAGAACGCCAAAAAAGTAGCAAAGATTTTTGTTGAAAATATAAAAAAATACTTGCAAAACCGTGATTATGACGATATAATGAAAGAAATAAAGATCGTAGATTGCACAAAATACCCACAGAGTAAATGAGCGGGAGGGGCCAGTTATATGTCAGGAAGAATTTTTCAGAATGTTGTGCTTCAGTTTAAAGAAACCACCGATCGAACTATCGGTGTGATCGATGCCGAAGGTACTGTCATTGCTTGCAGTGAACTGACCGGAATCGGTAAAAAATGGGCACAGTATGTGGAGGATATTCAGGCGGCTGAAGGCGTTTGCGTGGCGCTGGATGGCAGAACCTTTAAGGCACTGCCGGGCTGGGGCCCCCGTTTTGACTATGCCGTTTTTGCCAACGGCGATGACAGCGTGGGCCGCACGGTGTGCGCCATGGCTGCCGTTGCACTCAATTCTGCTAAGACCTATTATGAAGAGAAGCACGACAAGGGCTCCTTCATCAAGAATATCATCTCCGACAACATCCTTGTCAGCGATATCTATATGCGCGCCAAGGAGTTGCATGTGGCGGCTGAGGTCTCTCGTGCCGTCTTCGTGATCCGTCCTGTGGACGATGCCAGCGAGTCTGTGCCGGTGGATGTGATCCAGAATATGTTCCCGGATCGTCAGAACGACTTTGTCCTCAGCGTGGGCGAAAACGATGTGGCGCTGATCCATCAGATGCCCGACGACACCACCGGTAAGGATATGGAGAAGGTGGCAGTCCAGATCGAGGAGGAGCTGCGTCAGGACGGAGAGAGCCGTGTGTTCGTGGGTATTGGTACATTGGCTACCCATCTGCGTGATTTGGCGAAGTCCTATAAGGAGGCGCAGATCGCCATTGAGGTGGGCAAGGTATTCGATACGGAGCGCTACATCATCAACTATGAAAATCTGGGTATCGGCCGTCTGATTTATCAGCTGCCTACCACCCTGTGCGAGATGTTCCTGCAGGAGGTCTTTAAGAAGAATCCCATTGATGCGCTGGATCAGGAGACACTGTTCACCATCTATAAGTTCTTTGAGAACAACCTGAACGTGTCCGAAACGGCCCGCAAGCTGTTCGTCCACCGCAACACGCTAGTCTATCGTTTGGAGAAGATCAAGAAGCTGACTGGCCTTGACCTGCGTGAGTTTGACGACGCCATTACCTTTAAGGTAGCGCTCATGGTGAAAAAGTACCTCACCAGCCGTGGAATCGAATCCTAAAGAAAGCGAAAATGACCTGCAAGACGTCACAGCCAATGGCTGTGACGTCTTTTTCCTTGGGCGGCGGAGAATTCTGTTAACGGATTTTTCATATCTTTCCTGTTGCCATTTTGTAACTTTTTGATTATAATGTTAAAAGATAAAGAAAATACGCGAGGTATGTCGATACCGCCAGCGCTTTTGATACCGGATAGGAATGAGGTATAGTATGATCCGATTGACTGATGTAAAAAAGACATATGATAACGGAACGAAAGCCCTGCAGGGCATTTCTTTCACTATAGAAGACGGAGAATTTGTGTTTTTGGTAGGCCCTTCCGGCAGCGGAAAGTCCACCATTATCAAGCTTTTGACCGGTGAGGTAGAGCCTACAGCGGGCCGCGTGATGATCAACGGCTTCTCCATGAGCCGTATCTCTAACCGCCAAATTCCCTATATGCGCCGTACCATCGGCGTTATTTTTCAGGATTTCCGTCTGATTTCCAATAAGACGGTGTTTGACAATCTGAGCCTTGCCATGCACGCCGTGGGCGCCTCTGCAAAGGAGATCCAGAGCCGCATTCCCTATGTGCTGGATCTGGTAGGACTTTCGGGCAAGGCGAAGCGCTTCCCCGATGAGTTGTCCGGCGGTGAGCAGCAGCGTGTGGCCATTGCCCGCGCGCTGGTGAACAATCCCAGTACCATCGTGGCTGACGAGCCTACCGGAAATCTGGACCCCAACCGCTCGATGGAGATCATGACGCTGCTGGAACGCATCAACGCTCTAGGAACCACGGTGGTGGTAGTGACGCACGAGAAGGGCCTTGTGAATCACTTTGATAAGCGCGTAATTATGATCAGCGACGGTGTTGTGGCCGGCGATGGCATGGGAACCTATGAGGTGCGGGAATGAAACATAATTTTTCTTACTTTTTTAAGGAGGGCGTGGGAAACATGTTCTCCCACGGCTTTATGTCGTTTGCAGCCATCGGCGTAACGGTGGCATGTTTGCTGATTATGGGTACCTTTTCTCTGGTGGCCTACGATTTGAATGAGAATCTGAAGGATCTGCAGCGGGAGAACGCTGTGCTTGCCTTTGTAGACGAGAATTTGACCGATGCGGAGGCCCGGGGCCTGCAGCCTAAGCTGGAGAGCCTGCCCGGTGTGGCGGACTGCACATTCGTTTCACGCGAAGAGGCGCGGGACGACTATGTAGAGAGCTATGATGAAAATGATCTCTATGAGGATCTGGATGCGGAGATTTTCCGTCACCGCTATGTGATCCACATGACGGATCTGAGCGCTATGGACGATTTGCGTGGGACGCTGGAGCAGGTAGAAGGCATCGTGAAAGTGCGCGCGGATGAGGCTATTTCCAACGGCTTTATCACCATGCGCAACATTGCCGGCGTCATCAGTGTGGCGCTGATTGCTGTGCTGCTGATCGTGTCCATTTTCATCATGTCCAATACGATCAAGCTGACCACCTTTGATCGCCGCGATGAGATTGCGATTATGAAGATGGTGGGCGCAACCGACAGCTTTATCCGATGGCCTTTCGTCTATGAGGGCCTGCTGCTGGGTATTACCGGCGCGGTGGTGGCCTTCGGTCTGCAGTGGCTGCTGTACACCGGTATGGTAAATGGCGTTAAGTCTTCTGATACGCTGCAGCTGCTGAGCATGATTCCCTTTTCCAGTATCTGGCTGCCGGTGGCTCTGGTGTTTGTGGCAGTCGGTATTCTGGTAGGTGTGGGCGGCAGCTTGACCGCCATCCGTAAATTCCTGCGCGTATAAGGAGGACTGCATGAAAAAAAGCAAAAGAGTATTCAGCCTTCTGATGGCTGTGTGCATGGTTGCGTCACTGGCACTGACCGCGGCACCTGTGAGAGCGTATGCCAGTTCTGTTGACGAGTGGAACCAGCAGCTGGCAGACTCCGAGGCAAAGCTGGATGAGCTGCAGAAAAAAATCGATGCGGCCAAGAAGGAAAAGGACAAGGCACTGGAAGCTAAGAACCTATTGGATCAGCGTAATGAGGTGCTGGAAGATCAGATCACTACGGTAAAAGCGCAGATCGAGGAAACCGAAAAGCGCATCGAGGAGAACGAGGCGCAGGAAAAGGAACAGTACGAGATCTTTTGTAAGCAGGTGCGGCAGGAGGAGGAACGGGGTACCGTATCCTACTGGTCGGTGCTTTTCAAGGCAACCGACTTTGCAGACCTGCTGAGCCGCATTGATTTTATCAACGAGATCATGGAGCATGATCAGCGGGTCATCAATGATCTGCAGGCACTGCGTGTCCAGCTGACCAAGGATAGAGAGGCACTGGAGGAACAGAAGACGGTTCTTGCCAACAGCCAGGCAGAGCTGGAAGCACAGATCGCAGAGGCCAACAACATTGTCAATGATCTCTCTTCCACGGCAGAGGGATTGCAGAAGCTGTACGACGATGAAGAAGCCGAGGGTGAACGTATCCAGCAGCAGATTGATGACTATTATAGTCAGCACGGTGATGTCGGCGGCGGAGGAACTTCCGGCGGCCCCAATGATACCAGCACCCAGGACGGCGTGCTGAGCGGTTTGATCTGGCCTACCAACCAGACCCGATACATCACCTCCAAGTTCGGTTACCGTGATGCGCCCGTCGCCGGTGCGTCCAGCTATCACCCCGGTATTGATATCGGCGTACCTTACGGTACAGACATCTACGCCTGCCAAGACGGCGTGGTCATTCAGGCAGGCTGGAACGGTGGATACGGCATCAGTGTTATCATTGCCCATCCCAACGGTATCGCTACCCTCTATGGACATATGTGCGATTGGCAGGTGAGCGAGGGACAGACTGTCTCCCGCGGACAGGTGATTGGCCTTGTCGGCTCTACCGGCTTCTCCTCCGGCCCCCATATTCATCTGGAGGTTCGTATCAACGGTACCCGTGTGGATCCGCTCTCCTATCTGGATGGCAACTATATTCCCTATTGGGACTAAAAGGCATATCCTGCACCCCTGCGCCATAGATTGGCGCGGGGGTGTTTTTTGTGTGGGGCTATCTTATTTGGCATGAAGATGGAGTAAAAGGGCAGCTGGTGGAAAAAAATATTGCAGGTGTGCGCTTCCTTACCTTGGAAACAGGTGCGCCGGAGCGCTTTTGGGGGCGCCGCCGACTGCGTCGGCAGATGGAAGCAATGTACGATGCCGGTGTCCGGCGCGTAGTGCGGCAGGGAGCAGTGCCTGCCGGGCTGCTGCGTGAGTTCGGTATGGCCGGCGTGGACGTTGCACCATTGCGGCAGGCGCTGCTGCCGCAAATGCTGGATTGGACGGAGACAGCGTGGCAAATTCCGCTTGAGAGCGGATGCGTGCGTCTGTGCGCCGAGGAAACGGATCGCCGCGTATGGAGAGCTGCGGATATGCTTGCACATCGTGTGCGCTATATAGAGCTGGATACAGGGCGGGGAGAAGATGCACTGGCCTCCGAGCTGCGACGCCGCTACGGTTTGGGGAGCGGCGGGTGTCCGATTCTGGAGGTCTGTCTGGCTCGTCGCCCGCGCGGTGGCTGTCCTGTGCTGCTGGCAGGGACAGGCTGCGGAGGAGGGCAGGTGGTGCGATGGCAGATGCAGGGTATGGAAGAAGTGCCGGAAGAGCTGCTTGCAGCGCTTTTCCAGTCTGAAAAATTGGAAAAAGAGGCCGTGAAGATAAAATCTGTGGAATTCCGCGCTTGACAGGTGCAAGGAAACTCTCTATAATGCAACATGATATATAATAGAATAAGTATCGGTATGTTCCGACAGGGGCATACTGTTGGAAAGGAAGCAGGAATTATGGAAAAAGAATTCAAGATGAGCCAAAAGCGGTACGATGAGTTGAAGGCAGAACTGCAGTATAACAAAACGACCCGTGCCGATGAGATCGCGGAGCTGATCAAAGAGGCCCGCGGCTTTGGTGACCTGTCCGAGAACAGTGAGTATGACGAGGCTAAGAACGAGCAGGGCAAGCTCTATTCCCGCATTGCAGAGATCGAGGAGATCCTTCTCCATGCTGTCATCGTGGATGAGAGCGAGGCCGATATCAATAAGATCTCGATCGGCTGCAGCGTTACTGTCACCAACCTTGCCAACGGCAAGAAGATGGCTCCCTATAAGATTGTCGGTTCTCAGGAGGCAGATGTAATGCATCGCGCCATTTCTGAGGATTCCCCCTTCGGCAAGGCTCTGATCGGCGCCAAGGTGGGCGAGGAAGTCAGCGTAGAAGCCCCTGCGGGCACCATCCGTTACCGTGTCGAGGCCATTGAGCGGTAACGATAGATAGAAAGGAGAACAAGATGGGAGAGCAGACCACAAATCGGGAGCAGGAACTCAGCGAGATTCTGCAGATCCGTAGAGATAAGCTCAAGGCGTTGCAGGATGCACATATGGATCCTTTTGAGGTAACTCGTTTTGAAGTTTCCCACCACGCCCAGGAGATCAAGGAACAGTTTGACGCACTGGAGGGACAGGAGATCACCATTGCCGGCCGCCTTATGTCTAAGCGCGGCATGGGTAAGGTTTCTTTCTGCGATCTGCAGGATAAGAGCGGCCGCATCCAGCTCTACGCCCGTAAGGACGAGATGGATGAGGAGACCTATAATCGTTTTAAGAAATATGATATCGGTGATATCGTGGGCGTCCACGGCGAGGTGTTCCGCACCCAGCGCGGTGAGATGAGCGTCCGGGCCAAGGACATTGAGCTGCTGAGCAAGTCTCTGCGTCCTCTGCCGGAGAAGTTCCACGGTTTGACCGATAAGGAGCTGCGCTATCGTCAGCGGTATGTGGATCTCATTATGAATGCCGACTCCCGCCGTAACTTCGAGATTCGCAGTAAGTTCGTTTCCTATCTGCGCAAGTTCTTGGACAACCGTGGTTACATGGAGGTAGAGACGCCTGTTCTGAACAGCATCTCCGGCGGTGCTACCGCCCGTCCCTTCATCACCCACCACAATGCGCTGGATATCGATATGTATATGCGCATCGCCACGGAGTTGCACCTGAAGCGCCTGATCGTGGGCGGTCTGGAGCGCGTGTACGAGGTGGGCCGTATCTTCCGTAACGAGGGTATGGATACCAAGCATAACCCGGAGTTCACCACGGTGGAGCTCTATGAGGCCTATACCGACTTCCACGGTATGATGGATCTTTTTGAGGAGCTGCTGTCCGGTGCCGCTATGGAAATTTTGGGCACCTACGACGTGGAGTGGTTGGGCGAGAAGATCTCTCTTGCCCCCGGTTTCCGCCGTCTGACCATGGCCGACGCCGTTAAGGAGTATCTGGGCGTGGACTTCATGGCGATCAATGATGACGCTGAGGCTGTGGCTGCTGCCGTGGCTGCCGGTGTGGATATGGAGGGCGTGGAGCCCACTTGGGGTAATGCCCTCTACGAGTGCTTCGACCAGAAGGTGGAGGAGAAGATGATCCAGCCCACCTTCATCACCATGCACCCGGTGGACGTGTCCCCCCTGGCAAAGCGCAGCCCTGCCGATCCCCGTCTGACCGAGCGCTTCGAGCTGTTTATCTGCCGCAGTGAGATGGGTAACGCCTTCTCCGAGCTGAACGATCCCATCGACCAGTACGAGCGGTTCAAGAAGCAGGTGGAGTTGCGTGAGAAGGGCGATGACGAGGCCGGTATGATGGATGAAGATTTCGTCATGGCACTGGAGTACGGTATGCCTCCCACGGGCGGCTTGGGCATCGGTATCGACCGCTGCGCCATGATGCTGTGCGGCACCGATTCCATCCGCGACGTGATTTTGTTCCCCACAATGAAACCCCTGGATGATGTAAAGAAGAAAAATGATGTACAGAA
>JAHHSH010000051.1 GCA_020025345.1 Oscillospiraceae bacterium
CCGTCCACTCCCCAGGCACATGGCTTCCGGCATACGCTCTATTTCCATATTTGTGTGGTGCATACGCACAGAATGTATTATAATAGGCTCATATTGAAGGAAAAGGAGACACTTCTCGTGACCGAACAGAGATATCACGCCGTGCAGGCGTGGTTCCGGGCTCGTCCCGCCGCGCTGAAGGCGCTGCTATTAGGCAACAAGCTCCTGTCCGCCGCCGTCTATATCGCCTATATCGGCATGGTCCTCTACCTGCTGCTAAAGGGGGATGCTCGGCTGTGGCGGGTCATCATCGTCCCCGCCGTGGTTTTTCTGGGGGGCACGGCACTGCGCGCATGGCTCAACTTTCCCCGCCCCTACGAGGTCTATCACACGCCCTCCCTGGACAACAAGGATCGCGCGGGACAATCCTTCCCCAGCCGCCATATGTTCAGCGCTTCGGTGCTGGCCGTATGCGCTTTCTGGCTCTGGCCGCCGCTGGGCTGGGCAATGCTTGGCATCGCAGCCATTCTGGCGCCCCTCCGCGTACTGGTGGGCGTCCACTTCATCCGGGATGTGGTGGCCGGGGTCGTGCTGGGCGGCCTGCTGGGCTGGCTGGGCTTCTTTGTGCTATGACGGCACCATGTGAACCAATAAACAAGGCTTGCAAAGCAGCTGCTTTGCAAGCCTTGTTGTGTTTCTTTCCTTTTTCGTGTTACGCCTTGATGGCCCAGCGCATTTTGGTGGAAGTGGCGCGGCTGTTGCTGCGGCATTCCTCCGCCGACGGACGGATCACATCCCGGGCTACCTCGCTGTAAACGCCCTCGCGCTGCAGCTGTTTGAAGGACTTCTTTACCAGTCGATCCTCGCCGGAGTGGAATGTCAAAATTGCCGCCCGTCCGCCGGGCTTCAAAATCCCCGGCAGCTTTTCAAGGAACTGGTAGAGCACCTCAAATTCGTGGTTGATATCGATTCGCAGCGCTTGGAAAGTTCGCTGACAGGACTTTTTGACTGCCATTTTCCGCTCTTTTTGCGGAATAATTTCCAGCGCCGTCTCTACCACATGGTACAGATCCTTCGTTGTCTCGATGGGAATACCGGCACTTCTCCGGCGGAACACCTCTGCCGTGATCTCCTCGGCGTAGGGCTCATCGGAATTTTCCACAAGCATCCCCACCAGCTCCTCCCGCGCCACGGTTTTCAGACGCTCCGCCGCGGAAATGCCGTGCTTTGGGTCCAGACGAAGATCCAGCGGCCCGTCATTTTTGAAGGAAAAGCCACGGGACGGATCGTCGATCTGCATGGACGAGACACCCAGATCCGCCAGCACGAAGTCAAACGGCCCCGCCTCGGCGGCTACCTGGTCGATATAGGCAAAGTTGATCAGCTTCACCGTCACATCCTCCGCCCCAAAACCCTTTTGTTCCAAGCGCGCCCGGGTCTTTTCCGACTCGATGGGGTCCACATCCAGTCCGTAGATGTGCCCTTGATGGTTCAGCTTTTGCAGCATGGCCAGCGTATGTCCGCCGTAGCCCAGCGTTGCGTCCAAGCCCTGCTGACCGGGCTGTATGTCGAGAAAGTCCAAAATCTCCCCGACCATGATGGAAATATGCATACCGGCAGGCGTATTACCCTTCTGCCGAATCTTTTCCACCGTATCGGCGTAGCGCTCCGGGTTCAGCTCTTTATATTTTTCGTTGAAATTGCGGGGGTGCGTCCCCTTATAACGAACGCGGCGCTTATGCACCTGCGGATTCTTTTCATCCATGGATCTACTCCTTCCCTGCAGCAGATATTCAGAAATTCCCGGTTATGGTAATTCGCCAGAGTATTTTCCGTTTCCCTGCTCCCCCATTATAAACGCGCCGCCAGCTTTTGACAAGTATACTCTGGCACCCATAGGGCCGCATCCATCATGCCGAAAGCTGCCCCTCTTCCGTTTGTCGCCTTCCCCCACACACCAAGGAATGCGCAGCCTCACTGCATATTTTCACACCATTCATACACACCCCTGCGCCACTCCACTTTCCTCCACTGCCCCCCAAACGCCCCTCCGGCAGGAAAACATGTCTCCGAGCGGAGGACACTTTAGAATTATTGTCCTCGATGTCCCAAAAACTTCACTTTTGGTTGATTTTTTCGACTTTTATTGTGCTTTTTATGCCTTTTCCCTGATTTTTATTATAATAGCATGCGCAAAAAAAGAGGTATATTCATCAGCAATCCGCTGTCATTTCTATTTTCCGATAATTTTTTCACTTTTTCCACACATATAGCCATGAAAGAGCCGCCTAACTTTGGTTAATATTAACCTTGAAGTCATTTCAAAACATGGTTAACATGGGAATTGATAAGGGTTTTCTTTCGATTTGTCTGCTTTCCCGGCCCTTTGCAATGCATTTTTATTATGGTATACATCTATTATGTACACGATGGGCGTGCATCTGCCAACGGGAAAATCCGACACGGGAAAGGAATCCTTGCAATGCTATCACAATATGGAGAGGAGATTTTAACGTGATTAGCTTTTTCCTATGCTTGGCGTTTCTGATTGTCGGCTACTTCGTCTACGGTAAGATCGTAGAGAACACCTTTGGCCCCGACGACCGTGAAACTCCTGCTGTCAAAATCAACGACGGCGTTGACTATGTGGTGATGCCCCAGTGGAAGCTGTTCCTGGTACAGCTGCTGAACATCGCCGGCCTCGGTCCTATCTTCGGTGCTCTGCAGGGTGCTCTGTGGGGTCCTGTGGTGTTCCTGTGGATCACCTTCGGTACCATCTTCGCAGGTGCTGTCCATGACTACTTCTCCGGTATGATGAGTGAGCGTAACGACGGCGCTTCCATCTCTGAGATTTCCGGTATCTATCTGGGCGGCGTGATGAAGAACGTGATGCGTGTCTTCTCCGTGGTTCTGCTGATCATGGTTGGTACCGTGTTCGCTGTCGGCCCTGCCGGTCTGATCGTCAAGCTGGTATCTGAGGCTGGTGCTACCGGCTTTGTCAGCACCGGTCTGTTCTGGCTGATTCTGATCCTGGTGTACTACTTCATCGCTACCTTCCTGTCCGTTGACAAGATCATCGGTAAGATCTACCCCATCTTCGGTATCTGCCTGATCGTCATGGCTGTGGGCGTGGCAATCGGCGTGTTCACCAAGGCTGATTACGTCATTCCCGAGATCTGGGATAACTTCACCAATATGCACCCCAAGGGAACTCCCATCTGGGCCGGTATGTTCATTACCGTGGCCTGCGGTGCTATCTCCGGCTTCCACTCCACGCAGAGCCCCCTGATGGCTCGCTGCATGAAGAGCGAGAAGCAGGGTCACTTCGTTTTCTACGGTGCCATGGTTTGCGAGGGCGTCATCGCTCTGATCTGGGCTGCTGCCGGCTGCGCCATCTACGAGGTCACCGGTGGTCTGAACACCGGTCTGCAGGAGGCTCTGGCTGCCGGTCAGTCCGCTGCTATCTATGATGTTTGCTCCAAGACCATGGGCGGCGTTGGTATCGCTCTGGCTATGCTGGGCGTTATTGCCTGCCCCATCACCTCCGGCGATACGGCATTCCGCAGCGCTCGTCTGGTGCTGGCCGACTGGTTCCACATGGAGCAGAAGGGCATGAAGAACCGTCTGATCCTCTGCATCCCCGTGCTGGGCATCGGCGCTATTCTGGGCGTCGGCAATATGCTGGGCTTCATCGATTACGGTGTCATTTGGCGTTACTTCAGCTGGACCAACCAGACTCTGGCTATGATCGTGCTGTGGGCCGCTTCCATGTACCTGTACTATGAAAAGAAGAACTACTGGATCACCGCAGTGCCCGCTACCTTCATGAGCGCTGTGTCCATGACCTACTTCTTCTCTGCTAAGGAGTGCCTGCACCTGTCCACCACCATCGCTTACCCCGTTGGTGTGATTCTGGCTGTTGTGTTCCTGGGCGTCTTCCTGTACGCTGTGAAGGTCCGTAAGCGCACGGAGCCTCATTACGATACTCTGCAGAAGTAAAATATCCCCTAAACGGCGGGAGGAGTTCTTCTCCCGCCGTTTTTGGTAGTTTTGGAGGAAGAACAATGTTTGCACCGATTCAGCTCGGCTCCGTTTCTTTGGATAAGGAGACCGTAAAACTTGATCGAAAGAAATGTCACCGTTTTGGGCCCTGCGGTGTTGGCGAAAAGGCGCTGTATCTCAATACCCTCTTTCTCGAGCGCCGTCTCTATCTGCCTTTGCAGTCTGTGCGCCGTGTTTTCAAGCGCGTCGCCATGTCCAAGGGCGGTTTCTCCGGCAAAGGTGTCTTTGGCACTATGCCCTATCTGGTCGTAGAATACGATGACGGCCGGCAGACACAGTGCAACTTCAAGCACGAGGAGGACGTGGACCGTATGCTGGCCTATCTGGCCAAGGTTCTGCCCGATGTGCCTCTGCACAGTACTGCGGCGGAGCGCCGTTTGCGCGAGCGCGACGAAAAAGAGGCCAAGCGTTATCTCGAGAAGCTGACCCCCGAGGCAGAGGCTGCCCGCCAGACGCTGGAAAAGGCCAAGGCGTTTTTGGATCAGGAGCCGGAGATCACCAATCGTCTGGCTGCTGCCGCTAAGGCCAAGCGTACCAACGAGCGCACCAATCCCGCCTACAAGTGGGTGGCACTGGTCATCGTTATCGCCGGTATCATTGCCGCCGCCTTCGGCGTACAGAAGCTGTTTACCCACGACACCTCCGGCATCTACTTCACCCTGCTGGGTCTTGCCGGTATTCTGATGTTCTCCAGTGCACAGGTGCTGCCTACGGCGCGCAATAACCGCAAGGTCATCACCCAGGAGTGGGAGGCCGCAAAGGCTGCCATCTACAATCTGGTCGGTGATGACTTCCCCGTCCCCTACTGGTATGCCCACCCCATTGTGCTCCAGCGGATGATCCGCGTGCTGCGGGAGGGCCGTGCCCAAACCGTTGAGGAAGCACTCTCTGTGGTGAAAGAGGACCTCAAGGCCCTCACCGCCGACGTGCAGGTGGAGCAGGAGGAGTATGACGAAGTGGTCGTCATCAAGCCCATGTTCCTGCTGCAAGACTACCAATAAGTGCAATAAAAACCTCTGGTTTCTTTGAAACCAGAGGTTTTTCTCTGTCAAAAGCACCGCTGCATTCGCAGCGGTGCTTTTCTCTCAAATTTCAGCAGGACTGATCCTTGTCCATCATGATCTCCAGAATGGTCTGGTCGGTCTGCACCATGCCCGGTGCGCTGACACGCCCCATGTTGCGGATCACCTGCTCCGGCGTGGCGGCACAGATACCGTCGGTCTCCTGCAGGCATACATCCTGCATGGCCAGATACGCACACATCATGGCGGCGTTGGTGGCAGTTGCCAGCTTCAACGCGCATCCGATCTTGCCGCCGTCGCAGATCATGCCCGTCAGATTGCCGCTCATATTGATGATGGCAGAGCCGATCTGCTTGTCGCTGCCGCCCAGCAGCCATGTCATAGCTGCCGAAGCTGCTGTCGCCGCAGAGACACCGCAGCCGCAAAGCGCAGACAGCTTGCCGGTAAAGAGCTTAATATAAACCGACAGCGTATGCGAAAGGGCCAGCGCCTTCTCTGTCTGCTCGCGGGTTGCCTTCACATGCTTGGCCATCTCCACTACTGGGATAATCGCAGTCAATCCTTGATTGCCGCTGCCGGCACTGGACATAACGGCGCGGGGACAACCACTCATGCGTCCCTCCGCGCTGGAGGCCACACGCAGCACGGTGCGCGTCACCAGATTGTCGCCTACCAGACCGTTCTCCACTTGCTTCTTCAGTGCCGCAGTAATACCGATCCCCAAATGGTGCTCCAAGCCGTAGTCTGCCAGCGCGCTGTTCATCTCCTCGCCCTCCAGCATAAAGGCCAGTTCTTCTTCGGTACAGGACTCCACCAGTTCACGCATCTCCGAGACCGTCATATCCTTCAGTCGAGTGTGGATATCGTCTTCCTTACCCGGCACAAAGGGCTTTTCCAACAGCGTTTCTTGATTGCGGCGGGTAAAGACAATATTGGAGTGGGTGCCGCGGATCTCGCTGATGCCGATACCGGCCGTGGTAATGATCTCGGCGCGGGCGTAGAGCGCTGTCTCATCCCGCTTGATCATCACCACCACATGGCGATCCTCTACCAGCCGGATGGATTTTTCAATGATCTCGTCATTGATATCCTCCAACAGCTCCAGCTTCTTCTCCGGATTGCGCAGATAGGTGCCCAGCGCAGCGGCGTATTTCAATCCCACACGGGGAAAGCCGGGGATTCCCACCGACATTCCGTTTTTGTAGATGCCGGGGTTCACTTCCACCTTTACGGACACCACATCGCCGCCAATCGCGTGATAGGCGTCGGCTGCAGCCAGCGCAACACACACCGGCTCCGTACATCCCAGCGCAGGAACCACGTCCTGACGCAGCATCGTCAGCAATTCTTGTTTCGTGATCATATGGTTTCCTCTTTTCTCCGTTTGCGGTATTTTGTTACCCATATAATACTATAGACTTCCCGATTTTTCCAGCCCCTTTCCCGCTTTATCTCGACTCCCCCTTGCAAATTTGCGGGATTTGTGATTAAATAAGTACGATTTCTATTTGCTGGAAGTACAGCACCGCTGCCCTTCCGATATCACCATTTTATCAAAGGAGAAAAACACCATGAATATTCTGGAAACCAAGAATGCTCCCGGCGCCATCGGCCCCTATTCTCAGGGCATCGAGGTCAACGGCTTTGTCTTTACTTCCGGTCAGATCCCCGTAGATCCCGCCACCGGTAACATCCCCGAGGGCATCGCTGCTCAGGCAGAGCAGAGCTGCAAGAACGTGGGCGGCATTCTGGAGGCTGCTGGCGTTGGCTATGACAAGGTCATCAAGACCACTTGCTTCCTGGCCGACATGGGCGACTTTGCCGCTTTCAACGAGGTCTATGCCCGCTACTTCGTCTCCAAGCCCACTCGCAGCTGCGTTGCTGTGAAGGATCTGCCCAAGGGCGTCCTGTGCGAGGTGGAGGCCATCGCCGTTAAGTAATGTTTTCTTTCAGTCGGGCCTTCGGGCCCGACTTTTTTTGTTTCTTCGACGAAAAAGGTGTTATTTTTTCTTCTATTTCAACAAATGTTGAATTTTGATTGACAATCAGTTGATATAGGCAGGATATGATAAGGATGGTAATATTAGGCCCTCTGGCGGCCGCCCCATCTCAAGGAAAGGAATGGTCATCGCTATGTTTAGAATTTTGATTGCTGAGGACGACCGAGAACTGCGTCAGCTTTTTGAGCACGTTCTGGTCAAAAACGGCTATGCCGTGCAGGGTGTCGGCAACGGTGCCGAGGCACTGCAGGCGATGGACGAGGGCTATTTCGATCTCATCATCTCCGATATTATGATGCCGGAGATGAACGGCTACGAGCTGGCGGATTCCCTGCGTCAGGCCGGTGACAGCACCCCCGTGCTGATGATTACCGCCAAGTCTGAGTTTGACGATATGCGCATGGGGTTCCTCTCCGGCACAGACGACTACATGGTCAAGCCCGTGAATGTCAACGAGATGGTGCTACGGGTGGGTGCCCTATTGCGCCGCGCCCAGATGATCAACGAGCGCCGACAGGTCATCGGCTCGACCACCATGGAGTGCGACTCGCTGACGGTGACGGTGGACGGCGTGAGCACGGTGCTGCCCCAAAAGGAGTTTATGCTCCTCTATAAAATGGCCTCCTTCCCCGGCAAGATCTTCACCCGGCAGCAGCTGATGGATGAGATCTGGGGCTACAACTCCGACAGCGACACCCACACGGTGGATGTACACATCGGCCGATTGCGGGAGCGGTTCCGGGACAACAAGGATTTCCGGATCATCACCATGCGCGGCGTAGGCTATAAGGTGGTTCGGTCATGAAAGAAAAAGCTAAGAAAAAGCTGGGGCTGCGGCCTTACTATGTGCTGATCGCTCTGGCAGAAATCGCTATCGGTGCCGTGGTGGCAGTGCTCCTCAGCTGGCTTTTGGACAGCGTTTTCAATCTGCGCGTGTCTTCCCCCATCTGGGTTTTGGTATTCAGCATCATCCTCAGTTGTGTACTGGGCTATTTCCTCAGCATTTTGATCTTCTCCCCCATCACCCGCCTCAGTGAGGCAATGCAGCAGGTGAGCCGCGGCGACTTCTCCCATCAGCTGGAGACGCCCAACCGCGTCCGGGAAATCCGGGAGATTTATGACAACTTCAATCTCATGGTACAGGAGCTGAGCGCCACCGAGATCATTCAGACCGACTTTGTCTCCAATGTGTCCCATGAGTTCAAGACCCCCATCAACGCCATCGAGGGCTACGCCACATTGCTGCAGGGCGGACAGCAGTCCCCGGAGCAGGCCATGTATGTGGAAAAAATCCTGCTGAACACCCACCGCCTCAATCAGCTGGTGGGCAACATTCTCCTTTTGAGCAAGGTGGATCACCAGTCGATCGACTCCAACCAGACGACGTTCCGTCTGGATGAGCAGATCCGGCAGGCCATCGTCCTGCTGGAGCCCAAATGGGAGGCCAAGGAGATTGAACTCGATGTGAATCTGGACTCCGTGGACTTCACCGGTAACGAGAGTATGCTCCTCCATGTGTGGATCAACCTCTTGGACAACGCCATTAAATATGATCCCTTTGCCGGTATGGTGAGTCTGTGCCTGGAAAAACAGGCGCAGCAAATCGTTTTCACCATCGAGGACACCGGCCCGGGCATTGCTCCGGAGGCGCAAAAACATATCTTCGATAAATTTTATCAGAGTGACAGCTCTCACACCACAGAGGGCAACGGATTGGGTCTGGCACTGACAAAGCGGGTACTGGATACCTGCGGCGGTCAAATCTGGGTGGAAAACCTGCCGGAAGCAGGCTGCCGCTTCACTGTGACTCTGCCAATTGCTTAATACATCCGTTTTGGCAACGCGGACACAAGGAGGTTCTTTTTTCAATGTCCAAAATCAAAATCACCTGCGACTCCACCTGTGATCTTACGGAGGCGCTCTATCGCGAAAATAATGTGGATGTCATCCCCCTCAGTGTGACTCTCGGCGACACGGTATACCGCGACGGCGTGGATGTCACATCCCAGCAGCTCTTCGACTATGTGTCCAAGAACGGTACGCTCCCCATGACCTCTGCCATCTCCGTGGGCGAATATCTGGACGTATGGGGCAAGTATGTAGAGGACGGCTACGATGTGGTACACATCAACATCTCCAGCAACCTCTCCACTTCCTACCAGAACGCCTGTCTGGCAGCCAAGGGGCTGGGCCACATCTATGTGGTGGACAGCCAAAGTCTCTCCAGCGGCAGCGGCCTTCTGGTTTTGGAAGCCGCCCGCATGATCCGCGAGGGCATGGAAGCCCCTGCCATTAAGGAAAAACTGGACATGATCCGGGAGCATCTGGACATCAGCTTCGTGCTGCAGACGCTGGAATATCTGCAAAAGGGCGGGCGCTGTTCCAGCGTGACAGCCCTGGGCGCCCGGGCTTTGCAGCTGCGTCCGGAGATCCGTGTCCGGGACGGCGGCATGATCGTGGGCAAAAAGTACCGGGGCAACATGGAGAAGTCCGTGCTGGCCTATATTCGCGGCCGGCTGGAAGGCCGCACCGACATCGATCCTGCGCGCATTATTATCACATATTCCTCTGCCCCCGACGAATTGGTGGAGAAGGCCATCGCTCTTGTGAAAGAGCTGCAGCCTTTTGAAGAGGTCACTGTTACTCATGCCGGCTGCACCATTTGCAGCCACTGCGGCCCCAATTGCTTGGGTGTATTGATGATGACGAAATGACAAATACAACTTTATCCCCCCGCAAAATCAAACCCGATGCCGATTGGCGTCAATTCCGGCTCCGCCGTATCAACGAGGAGCCTTACCGCCACGCATGGCTGCTGCTGTTCTGGCCCATCTTCGGCTTGCTGTTCGGCTTCGTAGAGCGCTACTATCCGGTGCAGAACTACCATGCCATGTACTGTCCGCTGGACGACGTCATCCCTTTCAACGAGATCTTCCTCCTCCCCTACCTCTTCTGGTTCCTCTATCTGGGCGGCACAGTGGTATTTCTCTTCTTCTATGACACTAAGGCGTTCCGGCGCATGATGTACTTCACCATGTTCACCTACGCCGTCACCATCGCCGTCTACTTCCTCTTTCCCACCTGCCAGGAACTGCGTCCCCTGGAATTTTCCAGAGACAACTTCCTCACCCAGTTTATGGCCGCTTTCTACGCCTTCGATACCAACACCAACGTATGCCCATCCCTCCATGTGATCGGCTCGGTGGTCGCTATGCTGGGCGGTCTCGACTGCAAATGGCTGCAAAGCCGCGGCTGGAAAATTTTCTTTGTGGTTTCCGCTGTACTTATCAGTATTTCCACTGTTTTCCTCAAGCAGCATTCCCTGCTGGATGTGCTGTGGGCCATCCCCCTGTGCATTGTGGGCTGGCTGCTGTTCTATGTGTGGAAGAAAAAAAGTTAAGCTGCATCTAAGGAGTGTCTCCACCGGGACGCTCCTTTTTTCTTTCTCTCCTCTTTCCGCAGGAAGGCACGGCATTTTGCACGATTCTGCCTTTCGCCTTTTGGTAGCTATGACAACGAAATACGGGAAAACTCTGTAGCAAATTACACTTAATTGTGTTATAATTGATTTAATATTTAGTCGTGAGGCGATGCAACATGAATCGTCAATTTCCCAGACTTACGGTCAATTTATCCGTTCTGCGACAAAATATGCTGCGGGTCACAGGCCTTTGCCATGACGCCGGGATTCAGGTCTGCGGTGTGATCAAGGGCTGCGGCGGCCTGCCGCCGGTGGCACGGCTTTTCCGCCTGTGCGGTGCGTCCGAACTGGGCAGCAGCCGCATCGAGCAGATCATTGCCTGCCGGGAGGCCGGTATCCCCGGTCCCTATCTGCTGCTGCGCATTCCAATGTTCTCCGAACTGGAGGATGTAGTGCGCTGGTGCGACACTTCTTTGCAAAGCGAGCTTTCTGTTCTCAATGCTCTGGAGGTGACATGCCAACGGCTGGGCATGACGCATCGCGTCATTGTGATGGTCGATCTGGGGGATCTGCGCGAGGGCTTTTGGAATCACGACGAAATGGTGGAAGTCTGCGTCCATGTGGAAAAGGCTTTGCCGCATGTACATCTGGCCGGTATCGGCGTGAATCTGGGCTGCTATGGCTCCATTCAGCCCACGGCGGACAAGATGAAGGCGCTTTTGACCATCACCCACCATGTGGAAGCCCGCATCGGGCGGAAGCTGGAGGTGATCTCCGGCGGTGCATCCAGCTCCTACACGCTGGTGCACTGGGGAACCATGCCCGAGGGCATTAACCATCTGCGAATCGGCGAGACGGTGCTTAACGCCCGCGACCTTCCCTATGTGTGGAAAATCCCCAACATGGGACTGCGTCCGGACACCATGGTGCTACAGGCCGAGGTGGTGGAAATCAAGACAAAGCCCACCTATCCTGTCGGCAATATCATCATCGACGCTTTCGGTAACAAACCCACCTATGTGGATCGCGGCTTCCGAAAGCGCTGTATCGTGGCGCTGGGACGCGCCGATGTCGGCGATGTGGAGCAGCTGATCCCCCGGGATAAGGGCATCACGGTACTGGGCGGCTCCTCCGACCACTGCATTCTGGATATTGAGGATTGCAAACGGGATCTGCAAATCGGCGATGTCGTGGACTTCCTGCTCTCCTACCCCAATATGCTCTACGCCACGGCACGAAACGATC
>JAHHSH010000052.1 GCA_020025345.1 Oscillospiraceae bacterium
TATGCAGCATGGGAACCAGACCACCCAGCGGCGTCAGGGTATCGTGCATATTATTAACGGTACCGGTGGTAAAGGATGTCGTAACTGTGGTGAAGAGCGAGGAGAGCGTAACGCCAAAGCGCATCTCCTTACCCTCCATGCTGCCCATGGACTGATCCAGTCCTGCGGCGGCTAAGTTGGGATTCCCCTGCCATTCAGCCCAGAAGCAAAGTCCCAGACCCAGCACGAACAAAAGGCTCATTGCAAGGAAGATACTGCGGCCTTCCTGTCCGAAGCAGCGGCCGGTAAGGGATGTCCTGTGCGGTACCAGCGCATCCTTGGACGTCTTTTCCATGCGGCTTCTCCGGCCATCCCGTGCCATCTTGCCAAAGGCAATGACGCAGGAACCGGGCAGCAGCATCATGGCGTACATTTCAATCAGGTTGGTCAGCACGGTGGGGTTCTCAATGGGGGTTGCGGAGTTTGCGCCCAGGAAACCGCCGCCGTTGGTACCCAGATGCTTAATGATCTCAAGCGCCGCAACAGGGCCGGTAGCAATGATCTGCCTTGTTCCTTCCAGTGTGTCCACCACGATGTTTCCGCTCAGGTTCTGGGGAACACCCTGCCACACCAGCAGCAATCCGCCCACGATGGAAAACGGAAGCAGAATCCGGGTGGTTATGCGGATGAGATCCATATAGAAGTTACCTACCGAGGTTTTGGAGTGCCCCGTAATGCCGCGGATAAAAGCGGCACAGGCGGCATATCCGCTGCCCGCCGAGACAAACATCATAAAGGTAATGACCAGCATCTGGGAAAGATACGTCAGCCCAGTTTCACCGGCATAATGCTGCAGGTTGGTGTTGGTCATAAAGCTGATGATGGTGTTGAAGCTCAGATCCGGCCCCATGGAACCCACTCCGTTCGGATTAAAGAACAGGAGATTCTGGATTCGCAAAACCAGATACCCCAAAAGCATCATCACACCGTTGGTGGCCAGCAGCGCACCGGCATATTGTTTCCAGTCCATTTGCTGTGCCGGATGAACTCCGCCCAGACGATAAATCGCTCCATCTACCCGGTCAAATACCACATCGGCCGCCGTCGGCTTGTTGGCCATAATATGGTAGAAATATTTACCGACCGGAAGCAGCAGCACCAGATAAATCAGGAGCGCAACAATCAGTTCAAACATAGCCGCTCCTTCCCATCAAAAGCGTTCGGGATGAACCAGAGCATACACAAGGTAGCCGCCGATCCCCAGCGCCAAAAGCAAGAGTATTGTCATATGTTCCTCCTTATTTGCTGCGGCGGGCTGCAGCGATGCGTTTCACCGCACGTCCCGTCAGCATACACGCGGCAAACGCCGCCAGCGTGATTGCTATCAAGCACAATCTAAATACATAGAATTCATTCATTGCAAAGTCTCCTTTTATTCTTCAGCCATGATTTGGCCGTTACACCAAGATAACAAAAGCCATACAGCACCAATTGAGATGGCCAAAAACGTGAGTACCATAAGGTCTAACATTCACTCACCTCCAAGCAGCACAAGTGTAGCACGCAGAATGTGAATAGAGGATTAGCAGACGCGGCTTAACATTAAAGAAGCATAAAGTTCCCCTTTATCCAAGGAACAAAGCCACGGGGAGCGCAAGGATCGCCGTGAACAGCGTCACTGCAAAGATCACTCCCACCGGCACCATAATAAAAAGAAGCGCAAAGGCCAAAAACGGATGTTTTGAGAAAATACGAGCAAGCCGCATTTCATTTTTCCCTTCAAAGGCTCTTCTCTTCGCCTCATCAAGGGATCTTGTCTTTGTCATAGCGAGCATCATCCATCCACCCTCTCTTTCTGCCAGTATTTTATCTCCGCCCATCTAAAAGTGGGGTAAGGGGAAACTGCTTAAAATAAAAAATGTATAAAATCTGGCCTGTTTTCCGAAAAGGCAGAAAATCAGTTGCCAAAAGTCAGAACAGCGCACGGAAATCAGCTTAAAGCGCATTACAACAGGACAAAAAAGCCGAGAAGGACTTTTACAGTCCTTCTCGGCTTTTCTTTATTCCGATTGGCAATCCTACGCTCTTTCTACGGTATCTCCGATGGCCTTCCCTTCCATCGTTTTACTGCTCTACAGGGAAAATCACAGAAATCGTTGTACCGGAATTTTCCTTGCTCTGCAGCGTTATGGTTCCGTGATGGTATTGCACCACATGCTTGACGCTCCGCAACAAATATTTTGAATTTTCAAGTTAAAGCAAAAAGTACAGAAAAAGGTTGGAATTCGTATGAATCCATATCTTTTTCTGAAGGAAATTGTTTTCTCGTCCTTATCCTTTTTGGAATAATAGGGAATCTTAATATAGTTACCATCTTGTGTTTTCTTTTTCAGCGTTTTGTCGCCGCCTGGAATCGTTACATATTTCTTCACAAACAAATCTCTCCTTTTCAAAGTGTGATTCACTTTTGATATTTGCGCCCCTGTCATATCCACGAAAAAGGCATATCAATTTTCGCTCTTTTCCAAATATTGTTCATAATCTTCATCACTCTTTTTAGAAACCGTCGCAAGTGCGACAACGAAAGTTGCAACGATTGCGCCTACAAACGCGCCGGCAACAAATCCAATAAACACACTCACAAAATTTTCCCTCCCTTCTAATACCCGTGATAGGCATCGTGAATAAAAAAAGACAGCTCTCGCTGTCTTATAAAAGAAAAAAGGCAGCTGCTAAAAGCAACTGCCTTTCATATAGCTTTCTTAATACAGGGCGTAGATCATGTAATAATCACTCTGGCCGTACTCATCTGCATCAGCATGATACTCCACCAAAACACGGATAGTGTACTGTTTGGTCAACTCTTCCCCATCAAGCGCACAGAGCGAATAGTAAAGGCTCTCGACCTCGCCCCGAACAAGTTCCTCTAAATATGCTTGACCGCCCATTTCACCCAATTCCTTTCGGGTGATATCATCCGGTGGCAAATAACCGGCGTTATCCACGGTTAGGGAATAATCGATCCCAGCGAAATAATTGAGCGCATAGTCATTTCCGTAGGCCATGGCCGCATCACAATCGTAGTAAACCTCCGGCTCCGGCTCCGGCTTCAGCGTGGGAGAAGGCGCCGGAGTCGGAGTGGGAGAGGGAGTCGGAGTGGGAGTAGGTGTAGGCGGCGGAGTGGGAGTAGGAGTGGGAGTAGGAGTGGGAGTAGGAGTGGGAGTAGGCCGCACAGGCTCCGGAGTCGGAGTCGGCTTGTGATTAGGCTTTGCGGAGGCGGGTTTACTCGGAGTGCTGTTATCGCCGCTCTCATTCTTATCTTTGTTTTCCTCTTCATTGGGCTTGCTCGGCTTATTGGGTTTGCTCGTTTCTTCCTTGGGAGGTGTAGTTACGTCCGTAGCCTCAACCACCGTCTGACCACTCTGATCAGCGATGTTCCCACTCTCGTCTACGGTATAGCCCTCCACAGGCTTGCCGGCATCATCCACCACCTGCTTCTTTCCATCCTTGCCGGTGGCGACATAGACGGATTTGCCATCCAGCTTGCCCGGGGGCTTGGGGAGATTCTTGGCCTTCTCTGCGGGGATCGCGATCTTGCCATCCTTTCCGATGATGTTGCCGTCCTTGTCAAAGGCAAACTCAGTGAGGGCCTTGCCGTCCTTACCTACCACGGTCTTATGCCCATCCTTATCGACGGAGACATACATCTCCTTCTCCTTGTGGGTATGCGTATCTTTGTTCTTCTTGCCACCGCAGCCGGTGACGGACAGCAGCATCATAGCTGCCATCAGTAGCGCAAACCAGTGCTGAAATTCCATCTTCTTCATAAAAAATCCCTCCCGGTATAAAAAATGAACTAATCTTGTTTTCATTTTATCTCCACCTCGCCATTTCGTCAAATCGTTTATCTTCATATAAGGATTTTGCGCCAATATGTCGCATCTTTCTTTTATTAAGAGCAGGAATTTTCGGAATTATTGACTTAACCAGCGATTAGTATTATGATAGAATTATTCACAGGCGATATTTCGCTCGCCATTTGTCAAACACCTTTTACAGCGATTTTCGCCACAAATGAAAAGGGGGAGAGGAAAGGCGTATGAAAATAACCATGATGGCAGGTCTGGCAAAACAGATCGCCAAAATCTCAGCGATGAGCGTTAAGGCGAAAGTAATTACGGCGGCTGCAGTGGTTGTCGTGGGCGCGGCAGCGGGAGGAACGACCTACGCTGTAGTGCAGCATAACCGTGCTGCTGGAGCTGCGGCTAACGCAGAGAAGTATAAAATCCAGATCGTGGACGGCAAAAAGTCCGTTGTAGACGATAAGGGCAAGGCAACAGAGCTGCTGGTTGATGAAAAAGGCAATATCGTTGACGATGCAGGTAATATCGTTGTGGCTGCAGAGAATGTGAAGCAGACGGCAGTGAATAAGAAGCCTGCAAAGAAAGACGACAGCGATAAAAAGAAGCCTGCGGATAACAAAGACTCCAAAGATGATGCGAAGCCGGACGAGAGCGAGGCTGTAACGCCCGACAGTGGCACTCAGGGGTCTGAGGCTGCCCCGGCCCCCGAGGTTCCTGCGCATGATGACGATGATTGGGAGGAACCTGATGATAATCCTACAGCAAACAGATTGCCTGATCTTCCTGCGCCGGAACCGGAACCCGAACCAGAACCCGATGCGCCTGTGACGATCATTAAGGATGTTTCACCTATCACTGGATGGACAACTTATGAATCCAGCGTAGAAATGTGGAGTGTATTTGATTGCCGCACAACGGAAGAGCAGGCAGCTCACCCGATTGCCTTGCAGCTGCTTGGCGATAATGGCAGAGGCGGCGTGCATTGCGAGTTTGTATCTATGAGTGGGGAACTTGTAACTTATGATATTACGGAAGCAGGCGCTTTTGTGGAGTTGTTTGACGACGGAAGCCATAGGTACAATCCTCCCGGTGGCCTTATTAGTGATTCCCATAGCGGCTGATAGAAAATAATCTCAAAAAACGCCTGATTTCTTGTGAAATCAGGCGTTTTGATGATTGCAGAGGCAGGAGTCGAACCTACGACCTCCGGGTTATGAGTTTATTAATTTAGCCCACATCGACTGAAATAATTGTTTTCAATCACTGTATTGCGCTTATCTCGCAGGTAAATTGCAGTTCGAGCGAGGTTCACCGTTTGCTGGGATTTTACGCCTCGTACACGGCCTTGCAGCCCTTGTAGGTCATATAGCAATCCAGCTTGCTCACCGTCTCAAAGGGCGCGTGCATACTCAGCACCGGCACGCCGGCATCCAGCGTAGCGATATTGCGATTGGCCATAAACATAGCCACCGTACCGCCGCCGCCAAGGTCCACCTTGCCCAGCTCTGCGATCTGCCAGACCACATCCGCATCGTCCAGCACACGGCGCACAAAGGCCACCGTCTCGGCGCTGGCATCACTGGAACCGCTCTTGCCGCGAGAGCCAGTATACTTGCAAAGGGCAATACCGTAGTTGACACGGGCGCTGTTGCGCTTTTCATAGACCTCGGGGAAATTGGGGTCATAGGCCGCCGTCACATCTGCCGACAGGCAGAAAGAATTCTCAAAGCACTCCCGCAGCGGCACATTCTGGCTGTCACACAAATCGTGGATGAAGGTATCAAAGGCGGCGGACTGCATACCCGTCACGCCCATAGAACCGATCTCCTCCTTATCCGCCAGCATACAAATAGCCGTATGCTGAGGATGCTCCAACTCCAGAATGGCCTGCAGGCCAGCATAACCGCACACACGGTCATCGTGGCCGTAGGCGCCCAACAGGCTGCCGTCCAAACCGATCTCGGTGGACATGGCGGCAGGCACGACTTCCAGCTCTGCGGAGGTGAAATCGTCCTCGGTGATGCCGTACTTATCAAAGAGCTTCTCCATCACATGGAACTTCACCCGGTCGGTGTCGTCCTCCCCGCCTACAGGGCGGCTGCCCAGCAGGATATTGAGATTTTCGCCGGGAATGGCCTCGCCCAGCGGCTTCTTATTCTGCTCAGCGCCCAGATGGGGCAGCAGATCCGTGATGACAAACTTGGGCTCATCGCCCTCGCCCAGCACCACCGGCACCACTGTGCCGTCCTTCAGCGCCACAACGCCGTGCATTTCCAGAGGGATGGTGACCCACTGGTACTTGCGGATTCCACCATAGTAATGAGTCTTGAAGTAAGCCAGCTCGCTGTCCTCATAAAGCGGAATGGGCTTCAAGTCCAGACGAGGAGAGTCAATATGCGCCGCCACGACATGGATGCCCTCGGCAAGGCTCTTCTCACCGATGACCGCCAGCATCACGCTCTTGTCCCGGTTGCAGGTATAGACCTTGTCACCACTCTTGAGTTCCATGCCGCGGTGGTAAGCGGTAAAGCCGTGCGCCTCTGCCATAGCGATGGCATAGCGTGCGCACTCCCGCTCCGTCTTGCCGTTGTCCAAAAACTTGCGATAAGCCGTGCAGTATGCCTCCATCTTCGGCTCTTCCTGCTTGCTCATGCGGTCATAGCCGTTCTTCGGCTGGGAAAAAAGCTTCTCCTTACGCTCTTTCAACGTTTCACTCATTGCTGTTCCTCCTTGATGAGATCTATAAAGAACTGTCGGGCCATTTCCCGGAATTCCTCCGGTGTATCCGCCCGATTCTCCAGCACATCCGTGCAGTTTTCACGGTAATAGTCGTCGCTCTTTTGGGCTGAGATCCGCAACTTGGCATAGTCCTCGTCGATGCCGTCCCGCGCCATGATCCGGCGGACACGCAGCTCTGCCGGTGCGGTGATGCCCACCGTGCGGCAGCAGAGGGCACCCATGCCGCTCTCCAAGAGATTAATGGCATCCAGACCCACCAAATCGTGTCCTGCCATCCGCCGCGCCACCTCCGGCAGGAGATGGGCATAGACCACGGCATTGAGTTTTGCCAGAGCCGCCTCATCGGCAAAGACAACGCTGCCCAGCTTCTGGCGATCCAGCACTCCGTTTTCGTCAAAGACATCGCCGAAGGATGCCGTAATATCCTGCCGCAGTGATACATCCGCCCGGAGCATCTCGTGGTAGATAGCGTCCGCATCCAGAATCACACCGCCCAGATCTTCCAGTGCCTGCAAAGCACTGGTCTTGCCAGCGCCGGTGCCGCCGGTGAGTCCGAAAATAAGGCCGCTGCCAGCGTCCACCACATGGAACCCGGCTGCTTTTTTCAGCCGATTGCTCACCGCCAGACCAAGGCCGCTCTCATCGGGGCACTGGGCGTAGATCTCCTCCACATCCGTATCGTCAAAGGTACGCAGGGCATCGAACACATGGCGTGCCTGCGCCGCCTTGTCACCAGCCGCACCCAGACGATGCACCAGATGTCCCTCAAAAAGCGGGGCAAATTCATCAAAGCAGATGACGCCTGCCTTCTCCCCCAGCGCGCCTAAAATCCACGCAGCACTGCGCTCCGGGGAGCCGATCACCACCGTCACCGGCGCTTTCGGCGCATAGTGGCGATACTTCATGCCGGGGGCGCGGGGGCGCTCGCCCTCCTTCAGTTTCCCGGTGACGGCCTTGTCCACCGCCACCTCGCCCAGCACTTCACGCAGGGCTTCCAATGGCAGTCCGCCGGGGCGCAGCAGCCGAGGCGGCGTCACCGTCAGATCAATGATGGTGGACTCCACACCTACGCTGCAGGGGCCGCCGTCCACAATGCCGTCGATCTTGCCGTCCATGTCCTCGATCATATGTCCCGCTGTCGTGGGGCTGGGGCGTCCGGAGGTATTTCCGCTGGGCGCAGCCACCGGGACGCCGGCGGCACGGATGATCTCCCGCGTCAGCGCATGGTCGGGGCAGCGCACGCCCACCGTCTCCAAGCCGCCTGTCGTGCGCAGAGGCACAATCTTCTTGCGGCGGAGGATCATAGTCAGCGGGCCCGGCCAGAACTTCTCCGCCAGACGATAGGCCACCTCCGGCACATCCTCGCAGTATCGCTCCAGCCATCCGGCCTCCGGCACATGGATGATCAGCGGATTATCCTGCGGGCGGCCTTTCGCCTCAAAGATGTGAAGTACCGCATCCTCATTCAAGCCATCGGCACCCAAGCCGTAGACTGTCTCCGTAGGGATACCTAAAAGGCCGCCGCGACGAAGGATTGCCGCAGACTCCTCAATTGCATTATTTTCTTTTTCCGGGTGAAATATCCTCGTTTTCACAATGTACGCCTCAAAATCTTTCTAATTAAATACCCAGATCCTCGCCCACAAGGATCACCTTAATACGGCCCACTGGGCGGGAATTTCTGGTAGCAACCATCTGATTGCAGATGCTGTCGGTGCTGTGGCAGTCGCCGCACAATCCGGTGGCAACGCAGGGCGTCTTACGATCCCCAAAGCGCTGCATATTACAGGGGGCTGCATATTGGCGCACACGGCTGTAAGCCTCCTCCATGCTGCCCACCACCTTATTCATACCGGCCACCACGATCACGCTCTTCGGCCCGAAACATAGAGCCGCCACCCGGTTGCCGGTGCCATCAATATTGAAAAGCTGACCGTCTGCAGAGATGGCGTTGCTGCTCATAATATAGGTATCACACAGCAGCGCACGGCGCAGCAGCTCTTCCCTCTCCTGCGGATCGCTGACGGTGTCACGATCCAAAACCTGATAGCCCTCCTGCGCCAGACGCTGCTGCACACCCAGTTCCTTCATGGTCATGCTGCCGCCCCAGGAGACTACGTGTTCCTTAGGAATCAGGCTCACGATTTTATCCAGAGCTTCTGCCGCCGTGGAAACATAGCAGGCATCAAAATGGTTACGCTGCAAAGCCTCCACCACGCGGGGACCTGCCAGCTCATATCTCTTTTTGACTACTTCCAACATAGTTAGGACTCCTTTCCGTACGCGCCGCCTTCCTGCAGCCGTGCAGCCTGATCGGCCACCGTCAGCGCATCGATGAGCGCATCCAGATCGCCGTTGATGATGGCGGCGATATTGAAGTTTTTACTGTCCCCGGTGAGTCGATGGTCTGTAACACGGTTCTGGGGGAAATTATAGGTACGGATCTTGCCGCTGCGGTCACCGGTTCCCACCTGCGTGCGGCGGGTCTGGGCAATGGCTGCGTCCTGCTTCTCCTTCTCCGCCTCATAGAGCTTGGTACGCAGGATCTTCATGGCGCGATCTTTATTCTTATACTGGCTGCGCTCGTCCTGACACTCCACCACCGTGCCGGTAGGCAGGTGGGTAATGCGGATGGCGGACTCCGTCTTATTAACGTGCTGTCCGCCGGCACCGGAGGAGCGATAGGTGTCGATCTGCAGATCCTTGGGATCGATGGAAAACTCCACCTCCTCCGCCTCGGGCATGACAGCCACCGTGGCCGCCGAGGTCTGAATCCTGCCGGAGGACTCCGTCTCCGGCACACGCTGTACGCGGTGGGTACCGGCTTCATATTTCAGCCGTGACCAAGCGCCCTCCCCCTCCACGGTGAGGCTGACTTCTTTAATACCGCCCAGCTCCGTCTCATTCACGCTGGCAATCTCCAGCCGCCAGCCGCGGCGCTCGGCGTACATGGTATACATCCGCAGAAGATCAGCGGCAAAAAAGGCACCCTCTTCCCCGCCGACACCGCCGCGGATCTCCAGAACCACGCTCTTATCGTCATTCGGGTCACGGGGCAGTAACAGCAGCTTCAATTCCTCCGCCAGCCGTTCCTTATCCGCCTTGCCCTGCTGCAGCTCCTCCTGCGCCAGCTGCCGCATCTCCGCATCGTCCAGAAGCTCCATCGCCTCGGCGATCCGCTCCTCGGCATCGCAATATTCCCGCCATTTGGCAACCACAGGCGTCAGTTCCTTTTGCTCCCGGCTCAAAGCGCGCAGCTTTTCCCGGTCACCGTAGACAGCGGGATCACCCAGCTGCTGTTCCACCTCTGCAAGGCGTTTTTCAATTTCTTTCAGCTTATCCAGCATGGGTGCACCCCTTACTCGCCCAGATACTGCTGGGCCTCTTGAATGAACTTATCGCGCCAGAACTCATAGCCCACTTCGCCTACACGCAGAGAGTGTGCCACCACATGAGGTGCGGCCGTGTACTGATCCATCTGATCGTACACCTCCTCATACCGCCGCTCGCTGGCGCGGGTGATGATATAACCCACATGCTTCAGTTCCAGCCCACGGCGCTTCAAAAAGCCGCGCATGACGCTGCTGCAACGTCCGGCCCACACCGGCGTACCCAGCACCACAAGGCGGTAATCCTCCAGATTTTTTTCTGTCACTACAGGCTGCAGCGGCCGGGTAGAGCGCCGCATGGCCTCCATACCGGAGCGCATATAGCCCTTCCAGCCGGAGCGATCCTGTCCGTCGGTAATCTCCACCAGCTCTGCATCCAGCGCCTGGGCGATCTCCTCCATAGCTTTTTTTGTATTCCCACTACGGGAAAAATAGATACACAAAACGTCGCTCATAGCGTTCCTCCTATTCTTCCAACTGCAGACTCAGCTCCTCCCAGCGGTTCATCTCCGCTGCCAGCTGTTCTTCTACTTCCTGCTTTTGGCGATATACTTCGTTCAGCTTGCCTACGTCACAGGCTACCTGTTCCATTTCTTTGTCCAGCCGGGCACACTCCGCCTCCAGACGGGAAATCCCCGTCTCACAGATGGTGAGCTGACGGCGCAGTGCCTGCTTCTCCCGGTTGCCGCGCTGGGGACGGGTGTCACCCTTCTTCACCGGCTTGGGCGCCGGTGCGGTGTGGCGCTTCTCCTCCGCCTTCATGGCGCGGTACTGGGCAAAGCCCATAGGATAATCGTTGATGGTGCCGTCCGCCAGCTCCCAGACACGGGTAGCAAAGCGATTGGCAAAGTAGCGGTCATGGGAGACAAACAACAGCGTGCCATCAAAGGACTCCACCGCCTCCTCGATCCACTCACGAGAGTCGATGTCCAGATGGTTGGTAGGCTCGTCCAGCACCAGGAAATTGATCTCCTCGTCCATCAGCATACAAAGCCGCAGACGGCTCAGCTCGCCGCCGGAGAGCACAGAAACACTCTTGAAAACGTCCTCGCCCTGAAACTGGTAGGAGGCCAGACGGTTCCGCGCACTCTGCGCCGAGAGATTCTTCTTGGCAAAAAGCATGGTGTCCACCAGATTCCGCTCCGGGTGGTCAAAGTGGATCATCTGCTCCAAATAGGCCGCCTTGACCGACGGGCCCATGCGGATCACGCCGCTGTCGCTGCGCTCCCGCCCCATGATCATATTGAGGAGCGTGGTCTTGCCGGTGCCGTTTTCGCCCACAAAGGCGATCCGCTCACCGCCGCCGACCCGCAGATAGATGTCAGAGAACAACTGCCGCTCACCAAAAGCCTTGGACACGCCCTTGATTTGCAGCACCTCGTCGCCCTTGAACTCACGGCTTGCAAACCGGGCGTCCATCTTCTTGGCACGGGTGGGCTTGGCTGTGGTTTTCATGCGCTCGATGCGCTTTTCCATGGAAAATGCCCGCTTATGGAGGGCGTCGTTGCCCATAAAGGCCCACAGGTGCATTTTCTCCGCCGCAGCCGTCAGCTGATCGATCTTGGCCTGCTCCTTGAGATACTGCTTCATGCGCTCTTGATAGCGCCGCTCCTTCTCAATGGCATAAAAGCTGTAGTTACCGCTGTAGAATTCCGCCTTACCGTC
>JAHHSH010000053.1 GCA_020025345.1 Oscillospiraceae bacterium
CATATGTTTACGATTAGTTTGGACAAATATGCCAGAGTTTAATCTTATAGGAGAAAAATTTTCCGAATAGGCGGTGTTTTTATGGAGCAGGAAGCATATATGCGTCAGGCGCTGGCGCTGGCGGCGGAGGCGGCGGTCCACGGCGAGGTGCCGGTGGGCTGCGTGATCGTACATCACGGCGAGGTGATCGGTCGGGGGCGAAACCGCAGGGAGGAGAAAAACGCCGTATTCTCCCATGCGGAGATGGAAGCGATGGCCGAGGCCAACCGTGCGCTGGGCTCCTGGCGGCTGGATGAGTGTACTCTCTATGTCACATTGGAGCCGTGCCCCATGTGCGCCGGAGCCATCATCAATGCCCGGATTCCCCGGGTCTACTACGGCGCACGGGACCGGGAGATGGGTGCCTGCGGTGGCGTCATCAACCTCTTTATGGAGGATTTTCCCCACCATCCGGCGCTGGTGGGCGGTATTTTGGAGAGCGAGTGCCGTGCCGTGCTGACGGATTTTTTCCGGGATTTACGGAAGAAGAAAGGCGAGTAAAAGAATCGGGAGAGTATGTTACACTATCTTCGAGTTTATTTAATACTTTTGTAATATTTACCCCCGAACTTTTGTAACAACAGCTTGCTAATATAATACTTGCAAGAAACAAACTTTTTTCATTAATCTTCCTACCCTTGAGAAGCAGAGAGCCATTGGCTCTCTGCTTTTCAGCTTTTGGGGGACTTTTTGGGACAAGGCGTGCATAAGATAAGCCGAAAGGAGACGATCATATGCGCGCTTGTATTTCTGCAAGTCTTGCGGTGCTGCTTTTGTTATTCGGTCTGCCGTGGCTGATGGCGAAGGTGGAGGGACCGGCTGTGCCGCCCGCGGAAGAGTCGGCGGAGGGGGAAGCGCTGTCAGCCGATGCCAATGTGGTGCTGCGGGTTTGGGATGGGGAAAAGACACAGGAGATGACCGTGGCGGAGTATCTGCCCGGTGTGGTGCGCGGGGAGATGCCGGCCACCTTTGAACTGGAAGCGCTGAAGGCGCAGGCGGTGGCAGAGCGTACCTATATCTATTATAAAATAGAGACAGGCGGGAAAGAGAACCACCCGGACGCCGATGTGTGTATGTCGCCTGCCTGCTGCAATGCCTATACTCCGGCGGACAAGGCAGCGGAGCGCTGGGGCGACAAGGCAGAGGAGTATGAGGCCCGCATCCAAGAGGCGGTGAAGGCCACAGACGGGCAGGTGATGCTCTATGAGGATCAACCCATTCTGGCGGCGTTCCACTCCTCCTCCGATGGTGTGACAGCGAACTCCGGGGATGTCTGGTTTTCCAACCTTCCCTATCTCACCAGTGTGGCAAGCCCGGAGGGGGAGAGCAATGTGCCCAACTACTACAGCGTGAAGGAGATCCCATTGGCAGAATTTAAGGCGACCTTCCTTGCCGCCCACCCGGAGGCTGTATTCCCGGAGGATGCAGCGTCGTGGATCGGTGCGCCGGCACACAACGATTCGGGACGTGTGGAGACGATCACCATTGGCGGCGTCAGCGTGGAGGGAACGGAGGTGCGCAGCATCTTCGGCCTGCGCTCTGCCAGCTTTACGGTGGAGACAGACAGCGATAAAGTGACCTTCCGTGTTACCGGTTACGGCCACGGCGTGGGTATGAGCCAGTACGGAGCCAATGAGATGGCGCGGCAGGGCAAGACGTGGCAGGAGATTCTGCAGTGGTACTATACCGGCGTCCGGCTGGACAGCTACCGTCCGCATACTGTACAAGCATCTTGATGTGTGGTATAATTACACAGTTAAAGTGCTCTGAAATTTACAAAATGTTCAGGGAAAGCAGCAGTTAAGAGACTATAATACGGAATATGTAAGAAAATACGAAAATGACAGTGGGAGGCAGCTTATGGCACGCAATATTCTGGTTGTGGAGGATGACCGCAACATTTCGGATTTGATCCGTATGTATCTGGAAAAAGAGGGCTTTGAGGTCCGCATTGCCTATGATGGCGGCAAGGCCGTGGAGGAATTTGAGGATCGCCGGCCGGATCTGGTACTGCTGGACATTATGCTGCCTGTCATGGACGGCTGGGCGGTGTGCGCACGCATCCGTGAAAAGTCGCAGACCCCGATCATCATGCTGACGGCCAAGAGCGAGGTCAACGACCGGATCACCGGTCTGGAGATGGGGGCAGACGACTATCTGGTCAAGCCCTTTGAGATGAAGGAGCTGATGGCGCGGATCAATGCGGTGCTGCGCCGCAGTGAGATCCCCGATGACACGAAGAAAAAGCTGACCTTTGATAAGCTGGTCATCAATCTGGACAGCTATGAGCTGCTGGTGGATGGCAAGAAGGTGGATACGCCGCCCAAGGAGCTGGAGCTTCTCTACCATTTGGCTTCCACGCCCAACCGTGTGTATACCCGTAACCAACTGCTCGATGAGGTGTGGGGCTTTGACTATTTCGGCGACTCCCGGACGGTGGATGTCCATATCAAGCGCCTGCGTGAAAAGGTGGAGGGCGTTTCCGACCAGTGGGAGCTGAAGACCGTTTGGGGCGTTGGCTACAAGTTTGAAGTGAAATAAGATGGCGAAAAATAAGAAAAAAAAGAAACAGCAGAGCCTCTACTGGCAGCAGTTCATGCTGACGGCGGGACTGGTGCTGCTGACGATGGCACTGCTGGGTGTGGCTTTCTATGCGGTCAGCTACAACTATACCGTCAATGAAAACCGCAGCGAAATGCGGGAGCGTGCCAATTTGGTAGGCCACCTCTCCCGGGATTATCTGCGCAACGAAGCCCAGAGCGCAGGGCAGAAGGAGGATCTGCGGAGTTTGGCCGGTGTGGCCGCCCAGATGTCAGATGTGGATTTTCTCATCTGCAATGAGCAGGGGCATGTGATCCTCACTTCGGATGAGAGACTGGTCGGTCATGTGGTAACCCTGCCGGAGAAGATCGTCACCGCCGTAGCAACAGAGGGCGGGTACGAGGGCCGCAGTACGGTGGGCGTCTACGCCAGCCGCCAGTTCGTGGTGGGTGTGCCGGTAACAGATAACGGCGGACATCTGGTGGGCATTGTGCTGGCTGTGATGGACGCTTCGGAGCTGACAGAGATGTGGCGCTCCTTTATCGGCCTTTTCTTTATGACTTCCATGATCATTCTGGTGATCTCCTTTATGGCAACATCCTTCCTCTCGGCGCGTCAGATCCGACCCATCCGGGAGATGGTGCGGGCTACCCGCGCCTACGGTTCCGGTGAGTTTGATGTGCGCATCCCGGCTGAGGGGATGAGTGAGGAATTTGAGGAGCTGGCCACCTCCTTTAATGCCATGGCTGATTCACTGGCAGAGACGGAACGGCAGCGCCGTGACTTCATCGCCAATGTGTCCCATGAGCTGAAAACGCCGATGACCACCATCGCCGGCTATACCGACGGTATTTTGGATGGCACTATCCCACCCAATAAAGAGAAACAGTATTTGCAGATCATCTCTGACGAGAGTCGGCGGCTGAGCCGTCTGGTGCGTCGGATGCTGGATATTTCGCAGATCCAATCCCAGGAGATGAAGCACGAGGAGTTTGATCTGTGCGAGAGTATGCGTTTGGCACTGTTGAGCATGGAACAGCAAATCCTCAAGCGCGGACTGGATGTAGATGCGGAAATTCCCGATGACTCCGTCATGGTGGAGGGAGATAACGACCTGATCACGCAGGTGGTCTATAATCTTCTGGAGAACGCCACAAAGTTCGCCACGCCCAAATCGGCACTCTATCTGGGGCTGTCGGTGAACGGGGAAAAGGCAGTGGTGACCGTTCGGAATGAAGGACACACCATTCCGGCGGAAGAAATCCCGCTCCTCTTTGAGCGATTCCATAAAACGGACAAGTCCCGCAGCGTGGATAAGGATGGCTATGGTCTGGGCCTCTATGTAGTTAAGACGATTCTGGCGCAGCACAAGGAAAGCATTACAGTGACCAGTGAAAATGGACTTACCACCTTCAGCTTTACCATGCAGATGGCGCACTACACCAATCCAACCGTATAAGAGGAACACTATGTTTGAAGAAAAGAGAGATATGTTTGCCCCGGAACAGGGTGGGGAAAAAGAGCAGAACACGCAGCCTGCGGCAGAGATGCCGCAGGAGGTAGTTTCCTGGTATACCCCTACTGAGAAGGAGGGGCCGGAGGTAGTCAGCTATTTCGTGCAGGAACGACCCCTGCCGAAAAATGCGTGGGAGCCGCATCCTCCGCACCCGCCCCGTCCGGCACCGAAAAAAAGACGCCGCGGCCTGTGGATTTTCCTGGGCTGTCTGGGTGCTCTGCTGATTGTTGTGCTTGTGGCGAGTCTGCTGTCCGGGGGCGAATCCGGCGGCGATAAAATGCCCGATGACGGGGAGAACCCCAGCAGTATCGTGCATGTGGGCGAGGTGGAGACTTCCATCGATGTGGTACAGGGGGATCCCAGTGTGAAGCTGCAGATCACCCAGAAGCGCGGGCCAGAGCTCTCTGCGCAGGAGATCTATCGCCGCGTGAATCCCTCAGTGGTGACTGTGGTGGCGGAAGAGAGTAACGGAGCCTCCGTCGGTACCGGCATCATTATGACCGCTAACGGCTACATCCTTACCAACGCCCATGTGATTTCCGGGGCTAAGAGCGCCTGGATCGCTACGGACACCGGTGTTACCTATGATGTGCATCTGGTGGGTTATGACGACCGACAGGATCTGGCGGTTTTAAAGACGGTGGAGGAGGTAGACCTTCCTCCGGCGACCTTCGGGGATTCCAGCCGTGCGATCGTGGGCGATACCGTATATGCCATCGGCAACCCGCTGGGCTTGGAACTGCGAGGGACAATGACCGACGGTATGCTCTCGGCAGTGGGGCGCAGTGTGGATATGGATGGTGTGTCCATGACCATGCTGCAGACCACGGCGGCGCTGAATTCCGGCAACTCCGGCGGCCCGCTGATCAATGCCTATGGGCAGGTCATCGGCATCAATACCATGAAAATGAGCAACACGGATCTGGACAAGGAGAGTACGGTGGAGGGGCTGGGCTTTGCTCTTCCCATTACCGACTTGACCTTTGCTGTCAACGATCTCATTGCTCTGGGTCACTATCGCGGTGTCCCTGTTCTGGGTGTCACTGTGATCACGGTGGATATGGAAGACGGAGGCACCGGCGTGGTGGTTCATTCCGTGAGCAAGGGAAGCGGCGCAGAGGAGGCCGGGGTGCAGACCGGTGATTTGCTGATTGCAGCCGATGGGCAGGAGATCCATACGGTGGATGATCTCCTTGTAATCCGCAGAACACATCAGGTAAACGACACGGTGCATCTGACCATCCAGCGCGATGATGAGATTCTGGAGCTGGACGTGATGCTCTACTCCGACCGCGAAATGGAATGATAAAAAAGTGAGTGTTCCTCTGTGGAACACTCACTTTTTTTGCCGGAAAGTCTGCCAAAGCACAGATAGACCGGTGCAAAGCAGCAAAAGACCGAAAGGTTTGCGTAAAACCTCCGGGGAGATGGCCGTGGAGATCCACGCGCCTGCAGCGGCTGCAGCGAGACCGAAAGGCAGGGCATGGTGAACGGCTTCTTTATCGACCAAACCGTTTTTCTGGTGCAGCAGTAATCCTGCCCCGGCGGCAGGCAGAAAGAAGAGCAGGTTGATGGCCTGCGCTGTTTGCTGCTCTACATGGAGAAAGAGGGTCATCACCAGCAAGAGGAGAGTGCCGCCGCCCACCCCCCATGCCGAGAGCATTCCGGCCCCAAAACCGGACAGCAGTGCAATGATAAAATCTGTCATAGAAGATACCTCACGCCGCCGTATAGAAGAAGCAGGGCAAAAAGCCGTCGCAGCCACAGCACGCTGACGCGCCCCATCAGCACCCCGCCTGTCAATCCGCCTGCCAGCCCGCCCAGCAGATAGGGGAGGGCTGTCCACAGGGAAAGATCTGTTTTCTGCCAGTAGATGAGGGCGCTCAGAGCGCTGAGGGGGAGGATCACTGCCAGACTGGTGGCGAAGGCACGGCGTCCCTCTACATCACATTTTTGCAGCAGGGGCAAAAGCACGGCACCGCCGCCACCACCAAAGATCCCGTTTAAAAGGCCGGCTGCTGCCCCGCTCCAGCGCAGCTTCCAAGGCCGTGTCATACGCCGCACCTCCTTTTTTATGTAGCCACCCGGCGCAGTGCCGGATGGCCCAAATGGCTGGGGCTTACATCTGCCGGAAGTTCTGACAGTCGGTACACTGGTTGGCAGAAGACACCTGGTCTTTCTTGCCGACCTGAATGATGTTGAGGCCGCACATAGACGTATCCTGGCAGTGGTGAGCGCAGTTGGTCACAGTGCAGCGGATAGCGGAGTTGGGGGTGCATTCGCAGCCGTCGTTGGTACAGTTCTTAGCCATAGTAAAACCCTCCTACAAAAGATAAAGGCGTGAGCGCCTGTGGATAGTTTGCCCGCACCGCCTTGCAATATGCAAAAAAACGCCGTCCGGCCGGACAGCGTTTTCCTTATTTTTTTAAAGAGAGGCTATATCCCCAGCAGTGCAGAGGCCAGCTGGAAATAGATGAGCAGGCTGGTGGCATCCACGATGGTGGAGATGAAGGGACTGGCCATGACGGCGGGGTCAAGGCCGATCTTTTCTGCCAGCAGCGGCAGGCTGCAGCCCACGCACTTGGCAAAGACCACCACGAAGAAGATGGTCAGGCAGACCACAAGGCACACAGGCAAGGTCACGGCGGCATTCCCCAGCAGCATCCGATCAATGAGCAGCATTTTCACAAAGTTGGCGCTGGCCAGGCACGCACCGCACAGGAACGAAACCTGCAGTTCCTTCCACAGAACGGCCAGCAGATCGGAGAAGTCCACCTCGTCCAGACTCAGCGCACGGATCACAGCCACGCTGGCCTGTGTACCGGAGTTTCCGCCGGTACCGGAGAGCATGGGAATGTAGGCGTTGAGAATAAGGCAGGCGGCCAGTGCGTTTTCGTAGTGGTTGAGGATCATGCCGGTGAAAGTGGCCGAGAGCATGAGGATCATCAGCCACGGCAGACGTGCCTTCCATGTGGAAATGACGCTGGTGCGCAGGTAGGGCTTATCCGAGGGCAGCATAGCGGCCATCTTTTCGAAGTCCTCCGTGGTGGCCTCCTCGATGACGTCCATAGCGTCATCGACGGTGACGATACCGACCAGACGGCTCTCTAAGTCCACAATGGGGAGGGCGAGGAAACCGTACTTGTTCAGCGCCTGTGCCACATCCTCCTTGTCGTCCATGGTGGTGGCCCACACCAGATTGGGGTCCATGATCTCCTCGATGAGATCGTCCTCGTCAGCCAGCAGCAGGTCACGCACAGAGAGAACGCCCAGCAGCTTGCGCCGCGGGTCGGTCACATACAGGATGTTGATGGTCTCCATATCGCCGCCGATGCGGCGGATACGCTTAAAGGCGTCGGCCACGGTCATGTCCTTTTTCAAGGACAAAAACTCCATATTCATGATGGAGCCCGCGGAGTCCTCCGGGTATTTCAGAATCTCGTTGATGGATTTGCGCATCTCCGGTGTGGCGCGATCCAGAATGCGGATCACCACGCTGGCAGGCATCTCCTCCACGATATCTACGGCATCGTCCAGATACAGCTCATCCAGCACTTCCTTCAGCTCATTGTTGGAAAAGCCGTTGATGAGCATTTCCTGACTGTCGCTCTCCAGTTCCACGAATACCTCTGCCGCGATTTCCTTGGGCAGTAGGCGGTATAAGAGGGGCATATATTCCTCGCCGGCCTCTTCCAGAGCTTCGGCGATGTCAGCAGGCTCCAAGGGCAGGAACAAATCGCGCAGCTGAGCGTATTGTTTATTGCGGATCATCTCCTCAATTTTTTCTACAAAGCGCTCCAGATCCTCGTCGTGATCGAACATACGCCGATGCCTCCCTTCAAAAAAATAAAAAATCCACGTCTGGCAGCTCCTGCAGGAGTGCGCAACGTGGAGAAAAAAACACAACCAACCAAAGGCGGCTCCCCGTTACAAGCTTTAGCATCGCGGGGCGGTGAAACTGCATTAGATGATACCTTGGATTCGATATCGCCTGTTCAAACCATCTTGTGGTGTCTCCACCACTTCGCGGCAGCAGTCCTTATCCCCGCGGTAGCCTTACCTACCGGAGTATAACTCTTGCTTTTAACTTTAGTCCAAAAGCCATTATATGTCAACCCTGAAAGGGGAATTTCCTGCATAAAGCGTGGATTTTTTTGCATAGAGTCATGCTTGTGGAGCCGCAGGGCTTGTGGTATACTATTATATTAACGAATCATGCGATTTTTTGCGCTTTCTGCAGGAAAGCAGCGGAGAGGGGAGAGCGGAAGATGGGCGTGCACGAGGGACACCGGCAGCGAAAAAAAGAACAATTTCTAAAGAGCGGTCTGGTGAGCTTCGCCGATCACGAGGTGCTGGAGCTGCTGCTCTATTATGCGATTCCACGCCGCGATACCAACGAGCTGGCCCACCAGCTGATCGAGCGTTTCGGTTCGCTGGAGCGGGTGCTGAATGCCGCCCCGGAGGAGCTGCAAAAGGTGAACGGTATCGGAGAAAATGCGGCTTTGCTGCTGCATCTGGTGCCGGCGGTCATGTGCCGCGCGGCGGAGAAAACGCCCACAGAGCGCATTTTGAACTCGGTGGAGCGCTCCGGCTCCTTTTTCATGGATCTGCTGTCCCAGCAGCGCCGTGAGGTGCTCTACCAAGTGTGTCTGGACGCCAAGGGCAAGGTGCTCTCCTACCGCCAGATCGCTTCGGGGACGGTGGATTCCGTGACCCTGAATGTGCGGGAAATTGTGGAAAATGCGCTCCATGCCGATGCAAGCGGCGTTATTCTGGGGCATAATCATCCCAGTGGCATTGCGCTGCCCTCGCCGGAGGATCGCGGTATGACGCTGCAGGTGCGGCAGGCACTGGAGACCATGGGGATCCGTCTGGTCGATCACATCATCGTGGCGGACGGAGACTTCGTTTCCATGGCGGCCAGCGGCCTGCTGCTGTAAAGTTTTCAAAAGGAGGCACGAAATATGCCTGCATTTAAAGTTGTTTCTCCCTATAAGCCTTCCGGCGACCAGCCGGAGGCCATCCGAAAGCTGTCCGAGGGCATTGAAAACGGCCTTCGCGAGCAGGTGCTGCTGGGTGTCACCGGCAGCGGCAAGACCTACACCATGGCCAAGGTCATCGAGCAGGTGCAGCGTCCTACGCTGGTGCTGGCTCACAATAAGACGCTGGCCGCCCAGCTTTGCGAGGAGTTCCGGGAGTTCTTTCCCGATAACGCGGTGGAGTATTTCGTCTCCTACTACGATTACTACCAGCCCGAGGCCTATATTCCCCACACCGACACCTACATCGAAAAGGACGCCTCCACCAATGAGGAAATCGACCGTCTGCGTTTGAGCGCCACCTGCTCTTTGCTGGAGCGGCGGGACGTGATCGTGGTGGCGTCCGTCAGCTGTATCTACGGTCTGGGCGAGCCGGACGACTTCGCCAAGATGATGATCTCTCTGCGCAGCGGCATGATCATGGATCGAGATGAACTGCTGCGGCGGCTGGTGGAGATCCGCTATGAGCGCAACGATGTGGCCTTTGGCCGCAATATGTTCCGCGTCCGGGGCGATACGGTGGAGCTGTACCCGGCCTACTATAAGGATCACGCCATCCGGGTGGAATTTTTCGGCGATGAGATCGAGCGTATCACCGATTTCCACCCTGTGACCGGCATTGCCAACTGCACATTGCAGCATGTGGCCATTTATCCGGCCAGCCACTATGTGACGCCCCGGGATAAGATGGAGGCGGCCATGAAGGAAATCCGGCGGGAGCTGGAGGATCGGGTCAAGTTTTTTGAGGAAAACAATCAGCTGATCGAGGTCCAGCGCATCCGTCAGCGGACGGAGTACGATATGGAGATGATGATGGAGCTGGGCTACTGTTCCGGCATCGAAAACTACTCCCGCGTTATCTCCCAGCGCCCGGAGGGCTCGGCACCCATGACGCTGCTGGACTTCTTCCCGGACGATTTTGTGCTCTTTGTGGACGAGAGCCATGTGACCCTGCCGCAGGTGCGAGCCATGTATAACGGTGATCGGGCCCGGAAAGAGAGTCTGGTGAACTACGGGTTCCGCCTGCCCTGTGCCTATGATAATCGTCCCTTGAAATTCGAGGAATTTGAGGAGCGCTTTTCACAGGCGGTTTACGTCTCCGCCACCCCCGGCGACTACGAAAAAGCCCACGCCGACCAGACAGTGGAGCAGGTGATCCGCCCCACGGGTCTGTTGGATCCCAAGGTAGAGGTGCGTCCCGTGCTGGGTCAGATCGACGATCTGGTGGCGGAGATTCGGGAGCGCACAGAGAGAAACGAGCGCGTGCTGGTGACCACCTTGACAAAGCGCATGGCGGAGGATCTCACCAATCATTTCCGCGGCATCGGCATTCGCGTGCGGTATATGCACAGTGATGTGGCGGCGCTGGAGCGCATGGAAATCATCCGTGATCTGCGCCTTGGCGAATTCGACGTACTGGTGGGTATCAACCTGCTGCGTGAAGGACTTGACCTGCCGGAAGTGAGTTTGGTGGCGATTTTGGACGCCGATAAAGAGGGCTTCCTCCGCAGTGAGACGAGCCTTATTCAGACCATCGGACGTGCCGCCAGAAATGCCGACGGCCTTGTGATCCTCTACGCTGACACGGTGACGCCCTCCATGCGCCGTGCCATGGATGAGACGGAGCGACGCCGGCAAAAGCAGGATGCCTACAATAAGGAACGGGGCATCGTGCCCCAGACCATCCGCAAGAGTGTGCGGGAGATGGTGGAAATCTCCCACAGCGCCGAGGAGGCGTCGAAAAAGAGCAAGAAGAAGCTCACCGACAAGGAGCGGCAGGCCACCATTGCGCGTCTTGAAAAGGAGATGCAGGCGGCGTCCAAGATGCTGGAATTCGAGTATGCCGCTATTTTGAGAGATCAGATCATCGAGCTGCGGGGGCAGGGATAAGAGAAAAGTATGTTTTCCCTATTGCGCCGCGGCAGACTCGAATCCGCCGGAAGTCCGGCGTCCGAGCGTTTTGCACAGCAAAACCTCATCTGTGCCGGAATTCACTTTCGGCACAGAAAGTGAAAATGCGGGGCCCCCGCAGGACGTGTCCTGTGGGGAGGTATGCCGCGATATTGAGGGATCAGATCATCGAGCTGTGCGGACAGGGATAAGATAGATAGAGAAGGAGCAGGGCACTATGGCCGACCGGACAAAGACCATCTTAGAAAAATATCAGGTGCGTAAAAGCGCCAAGGAGAAGGAACGCTTTCGCAGCTGGCTGACAGCGACACTGCAGCAGGCGGGCTATGCACCCCGTGTGGAAGAAGGGAGAACCTTCGGTGTCCGCTGCCACAATGTGGTGGTGGGTGATCCGGAGCGAGCCAA
>JAHHSH010000054.1 GCA_020025345.1 Oscillospiraceae bacterium
GAGATTGCAGAGAACTACGGCATCTCCCGGCAGGGCGTGCGGGACGTGATCGTGCGTGCCGAGGCCGTCATGACGGAGATCGAGGACAAGACCGGGCTTATGAAGCGCTTTATGCGCCTGCGCGACAAGGTGACCGCCATTGAGGAGGACGCCGCTGCGATTAAAACCATCAATTACCGGCAGTATGACAACGCTGAGCTTGCCGCACTTGCCGAGCGTATTGCCGCCAATGCTGCGGCGCTGAAGGAATAAGGAGTTTGCACTATGGCCTTTGAGGGACTTTCCGAAAAACTGAATGCCACGTTCAAACGACTCCGGGGCAAGGGACGGCTTTCCGAGGCTGATGTCCGGGAGGGTATGCGCGAGGTACGTCTTGCGCTGCTGGAGGCCGACGTCAGCTACAAGGTCGTCAAGGACTTTGTGGCCCGCGTTACGGAGCGCTGTGTCGGCAGCGACGTGCTTGATAGTCTGACCCCTGCCCAGCAGGTGGTGAAAATCGTCAATGAAGAGCTGACGGCGCTGATGGGTGGCGCCAACGCCCGGCTGACCATGGCCTCTAAGGGCCCCACCATTGTGATGATGGTCGGTCTGCAGGGCGCCGGTAAAACCACCAACGGTGCCAAGCTGGCAGGGCTGATGCGCCGCCAGTTCGGAAAACGGCCTTTGCTGGTGGCCTGCGACGTGTACCGTCCCGCTGCCATTACCCAGCTGCAGGTGGTGGGCGAACAGCTGGACATCCCTGTCTTTGAAATGGGGCAGGAGAACCCTGTGACTATTGCCCAAGAGGCACTGAAATATGCAAAAGACCACGGCCATGATATGGTCTTTCTGGATACGGCCGGCCGTCTCCATATCGACGAGGCCTTGATGAATGAGCTGAAGGCCATCAAGAGCACCGTGCATCCCACCGAGATCCTGTTGGTGGTGGATGCCATGACCGGCCAGGATGCGGTGAATGCTGCCGGAGCTTTTGATGAAGCGCTGGGCATTGACGGCGTGATGCTGACCAAGCTGGACGGTGACGCCCGCGGCGGTGCAGCCCTCTCCATCCGAGCTTCTACCGGCAAGCCCATCAAGTTTGTGGGTACCGGCGAAAAGCTGGATCAGATCGAGCTTTTCCACCCCGAGCGCATGGCCTCCCGTATTCTGGGCATGGGCGATATGCTCTCCTTCATTGAGAAGGCGGAGCAGCAGTACGATGAAAAGCAGGCCAAAAAGCTGGAGGAGAAGCTGCGTAAGAACAAGCTGACCCTCAGTGATTATCTGGAACAACTGGAACAGCTGCAGAACATGGGCGATCTGAGCCAGATTGCCGGAATGCTGCCCGGCGGTATGGGCAAGCAGCTGGAAGGCGCCGATCTGGATGGAAAGCAGATGGCACATACCAAGGCGATCATTCAGTCCATGACGCCGCTGGAGCGTGAGAATCCCCAGATCCTCAACGCCAGCCGCAAGCGCCGTATTGCCGCAGGCTGCGGTCTGGAAGTGGTGGACGTAAACCGCCTGCTCAAGAGCTTTGAAATGCTCCAGCAGATTACCAAGTCCATGTCTAAGGGCAAATTCCGCGGCTTCCCCGGGATGGGCGGTATGCCTGCCATGGGCGGCAAAATGCACGGCTTTGGCCGCAAGAAACGTTTTAAGTAAATAAGTGCAAAAGCATTTATCCATACACAATTTAGATTATTTTTTGGAGGAAAGAAACTATGGTTAAGATCAGACTGAGAAGAATGGGCGCTAAGAAGGCTCCTTTCTACCGCGTTGTTGTTGCAGATTCCCGCTATCCCCGCGATGGCCGTTTCATCGAGGAGATCGGCACTTACAATCCCTGCGTGTCCCCCGCTGAGATCAAGATCGACGCTGACCGCGCTCGTGAGTGGATCAAGACCGGCGCACAGCCCACCGATACGGTTCGTGCTCTGCTGAAGAAGGTCGACGTACTGTAAGTCGGGAGCGAGTCATGAAGGATTTGCTGCTCTACATTGCCAGAAGCCTTGTAGACCATCCTGACCAGGTCACCGTGACGCAAGTCGGTGAAGGTGATGATCTGACGCTGGAACTGCGTGTGGCTCCCGAGGATATGGGAAAGGTGATCGGCCGCCAGGGCCGCATTGCTAAGGAGATCCGCACTGTGGTGCGCTCCTATGCCCAGCGCAATGGCGTGAAGGTTTCCGTGGATATTGTTGACTGAGCCGAAAAAAGTCATAAAAAAAGAGATGCCCTGTCGGGCATCTCTTTTTTGCTTATCTGTGCTTTTAAGTATCCAGCTTCAGATCATTTTCCTTGATCCAGCCCCACTTACGCAGAGGAATCGCGAAGAGCCATGTAAGCACGGCGGGCAGGACAATGGACACCAGAAAAAGGCCGATCCAATCGAATGCGGTAGGCGCTATCGCAGAAGCACCGACCATTTCCACAGCCGTCTCACTGGGATTGAGCCAGCCGGTCCACACGCCGATTTGACCGCAAAGGCCGCAGGTGCCCATGCCGGAGTTGATGGGAGCGCCGTTCATTTGCAGCTTAAATAGGCAGGTAGCGATGGGGCCGGTGACGGCGGAAGCCAGCGTAGGCGGGATCCAGATGCGGGGGTTTCGAACAATGTTGCCCATTTGCAGCATACTGGTGCCAAGACCTTGAGAAACCAGACCGCCCCAGCGATTTTCGCGGAAGCTCATGACGGCAAAGCCCACCATCTGGGCGCTGCAGCCGGCTACAGCTGCGCCGCCGGCCAGACCTACCAGACCCAGCGTGTGGCAGATGGCGGCAGAGGAGATGGGCAGCGTCAGAGCAATACCGACCAGCACGGATACGGTAATGCCCATCCAGAAGGGCTGCAGCTCGGTGGTCTTGTTGATGAGAACGCCGAAGGCGTTCGCCACGGAACCGATGGGCGGGGCAATCACATAGGAAAGGCACACACCCACAAAAATCGTGAGGAAAGGTGTCACCAGCAGATCGATCTTTGTCTCCTTGCTGACGGCCTTGCCCACTTCGGCGGCAATGATGGCAATAAAAAGTACGGCCAGAGGTCCGCCGCTGCCGCCCATAGCGTTGGCAGCCTGTCCCACCGCAGCGAGGGAAAAGAGCACCAGAGGTGGTGCCTGCAGGGCATAGCCGATGGCGATGGCCATTGCCGGAGCCGCCATGGCCATGGCAAAGCCGCCCATCTCCACCATGAAGGGGAGGTTCAGCTGCTGCCCCAGCGTCTTAATAATCGTGCCAATGAGCAGCGAGCAGAAAAGCCCCTGCGCCATGGCACTCAAAGCGTCGATAAAATACCGTTTGGAGGAGAACACAATGTTCTTCCGTTTCAAAAATGCGCGAATCTTCTCCATAATACACCTCAATATCTCACGCGAATTACAACTGTCTTGTCACCTGCTGTATCTATTATAGACAAGAGACAGAATTTGTCAATGGGGGAAATCCGCTCTTTGCTTTTGGGTAAAAATAGTATATACTATAACCTGTATTATTATATCACGATGACAGGAGGTCATGGCTGATGAAACAAAACCGTACGGAGATTCTGCCGAACGTCTTTTTGACATATCTTCCTGCGAAAAAATTCAAGACCGGCTATCTCTCTGCTCAATTTGTCACACCGCTGCGTCAGGAGACAGCATCCATGAATGCGCTGCTTCCGGCCGTGCTGCACCGCGGTACAATGGGCTACCCCGATATGGAGCAGCTTTCCGCGGCAATGGACCGGCTTTACGGCGCACAGATCGACTACACAGTCCGCAAAAAAGGGGAAACCCAGTGCGTGGGCTTTGTGGCCAGCGTCATTGACGACAGCTTTGTCCCACGAAGTGAACGGCTGCTGGAACCTACAGCGGCACTGCTGGGAGAACTGTTGCTCGATCCGGTGACCCGGGGCGGACGCTTTTTGAACGAATATGTGGACAGCGAAAAGAATCATTTGATCGACGCCATCCGTTCCATCCGCAACGATAAGCGGGACTGGGCCAATCTCCGGCTCATTCAGGAGATGTGCGCTGACGAGCCCTATGGTATCTCCAGCATGGGTGACGAGGAATCGGCGCGGAAGATCAACAACCGCAAGCTCTACGAGCAGAGCCGCGTGATGATGAGCACCAGTCGTCTGGAACTTTTTTACTCCGGAAGTGCTGAGGAGCAGAGGGTGACGGATGCCCTTTTGTCTGCGTTTTCCCTGCTCTCCCGGGGGATCGTGGAGCCGATCCCGGCGCCCTGTCGCCTGGCAGCTCCGGAGAAGCCCAAAATCATCACGGAGGAGATGGACGTGACACAGGGAAAGCTGTCCATGGGCTTTCGCTGCGGAAGTAACGATGCGCCGGCGTTGATCCTGGCCAATCTCATGTTCGGCGGCTCCAGTAACTCCAAGCTCTTCCTCAATGTGCGTGAGAAGCTGTCGCTGTGCTATTATGCCTCCAGCCAGTACGCGCGCTCCAAGGGGATCCTTACCGTGTCCTCCGGTATTGAGACCAAGGACTATGACCGTGCCTACGAGGAGATCCTGCGCCAGCTGCAGGCAGTGCAGGAGGGACAGTGGGAAGATTGGGAACTGTCCGGCGCACGGAGCACCATGCTCAGCGCTCTGCGCGCTGTACAGGACGGACAGGGTGCCATGGAGAACTGGTATCTGGGACAGAACGCCACCGGCCAGATCGGGACACCGGAGGATCTGGCGTGCCAGATTCAGAAGGTGACACCAGAGCGCATTCGGAAAGCAGCGCAGAGCATCGAATTGGATACGGTATATTTCTTAAAGGGAAAGGAGGCGTGAGATGGAGTGGATCAGCTATCCCCGCATCGGGGAAACAGCCCTCTGGCATACGCTGGATAACGGGCTGCCGATATGTGTGATACCCCGAAAAGGGTTTGAGAGAAAATATGCGCTCTTTGCCACCCGCTACGGCGGCATGGATATGCGCTTTGAAAAGGACGGTCAGTGGTTGGATACTCCTGCGGGTATTGCCCACTATCTGGAACACAAGATGTTCGACACGGTGGAGGGCAACGCGCTGCAGGAACTGGCGAAGAACGGCGCTGAACCCAACGCTTTCACCAGTAACGCGATCACCGTCTACTATTTTGATTCCACCGACCACTTCTATGAGAATCTGAAGATTTTGCTCTCTTTTGTCTCTATCCCCTATTTTACGGAGGAGAGTGTGGCGAAAGAGCAGGGGATCATTTCCCAGGAAATCGGCATGATCGAGGACAACCCGGAGTGGCAGGTCTATAAGCGCCTCATGCAGGCGCTCTATGAAAAGAGCAGCGCCCGTGAGTCGGTAGCCGGCAGCGTGGAAAGCATCTCGCACATTACCGCCCAGACACTGTATGACTGCCACGGAGCGTTCTATACGCCGTCGAATATGTGCCTTGTGGTGGTGGGCGATGTGGATGAGGGGGAAGTGGTGCGCCTTGCCGAGGCGGTACTGCCGCCCTCCAGTGGACCTGCGATTGCCCGTGATTACGGTGAGGAAACCTCCCTTGCACCGGTTACTAAGGAAACACGGTGCTGTATGGAGGTATCCATGCCCACGTTCCTTGCCGGTTTCAAGTGCCCTCCTGCGCCTAAGGGACAGGAGCAGATGCGCTATCATATCATCGGTGATCTTGCTTGTGATATGCTGCTGGGCGAGTCCAGTTCCCTCTATGCACAGCTCTATAGCGAGGGACTTGTCAACGGAACCTTTGGCAGCAGCTTCGATCTGCTGCCCGGTGCGGCCTATGCCTATGTAGGCGGTGACAGTAAGGAGCCGGAGACCGTGGTACAGGCGATTCTCCAAGAGGCGCAGCGCGTGGTGAAAGAGGGCTTTGACCCGGACTATTACCAGCGTGTGCTCCGTGCCAATTTCGGAACTGCCATCAAGGGACTCAACTCCTTTGAGGGAGTGGCTGTCTCTATGGCGGAGGGCTGCTTCGAGGGGTATGATCCCTACCGCTTCCCGGAGGTATACGACTCCATTACCCAGCAGGACCTGCTGGACTTTATCCGCGAAAATATCTGCGAGAGCCGCATGGCTCTCTCCGTCATCGACCCGAAGGAGGACGATTCATCTTGCAAATCATGACAGACAGCCCCATCCGTTTCCCCGGTCTGTTCGGGGACTGGGCATTTACCATCAGCTCCAAGGCAGTGAATATCGGCAATGGCATCTATTGGTACGGTATCCTCATTGCGCTGGGCTTAGTGCTGGCCATGTGGTTCTGCATGGGGCAGCGTAAGAAATACGGCATCAGCGAGGATGCGCTTCTGGACGCCGTGCTGTGGGGAATTCCCTGCGGCGTGTTGGGCGCGCGGCTCTACTATGTGATCTTCTATCTGGATCGTTTCCGCGATGCCGACGGCAGCTTTAACTGGGGCAAAGCCATTGCTATTTGGGACGGCGGCCTTGCCATTTATGGTACGGTGATCGCCGTGGTGATTCTGGCGGTGGTCATGAGCCACCGTGGAAAATTTAAGCTGTGGGCTATGATGGATCTGGTGGTCATGGGCTTGCTCATCGGCCAGTGCGTGGGCCGTTGGGGCAACTTTATGAACCGCGAGGCTTTCGGCGGCCCGACGACGCTGCCGTGGCGTATGCAGCTGACCACCGTCACCGGGCAGCTGGTGGAGGTGCATCCCACCTTCTTCTATGAGAGCTTGTGGAATCTGGTGGGATTGCTGCTGATTGTATTTGTGGTGTCCAAGGCCCGCCGCTTCGACGGAGAGAATACCTGCTTTTACTTCCTCTGGTACGGCATTGGCCGGTTCTGGGTGGAGGGTCTGCGTACCGACAGCCTCTATCTCTTCAACTGGACCATTGCCGGTCAGCCCATCCGTGTCAGTCAGGCACTGTCGCTGGTGATGATCGTGGTGTCCTTGTGCCTGTTGGTTTACAACATTAAGATCCATCCCCACAGCCCGGAGGAGCTGTATGTGAACCAAATCGCTGCAAAAGAGGCAGCACAAAAGGCGCAGGAGGAAGGAACCGAGAAGGAGGAGCAGGAATGAGTGCAATCATTATGGATGGCAAGGCACTGGCCGCCAAGACGAAGGAAGGGATCCGCGCCGAGGTGGCAAAGCTGCAGCGCAAGCCCGGTCTTGCCGTGGTGCTGGTGGGCGATAACGGTGCCTCGCAGGTGTATGTCCGCAATAAGGTGAAGGATTGCAGCGAGTGCGATATTGCCTGCTATGACTATTATCTGCCGCAGGAGAGCACCTTGGAGGAACTGCTGGCGCTGATCGGCGAGCTGAACGGCCGCGAGGATGTGGACGGTATTCTGGTGCAGCTGCCCCTGCCGGCACAGATCCCGGAAAAGCCGGTGCTGGAGGCCATTGCGCCGGAGAAGGACGTCGATGCCTTCCATCCGGACAATATGGGACGTCTCCTCCGCGGCGACGCTATCTATCAGCCCTGTACACCCTCCGGCGTCATGGAGATGCTGAAGGAGTACCATATTGATCCCGCCGGTAAGCACTGCGTGGTGGTGGGTCGCAGTAATATTGTGGGCAAGCCCATGGCGTTGCTGCTGCTGCAGGAAAACGGCACCGTCACCGTCTGCCACAGCCGTACCCCCGATTTGAAGGAGCAGTGCCTGCAGGCCGACATTCTGGTGGCGGCGGTAGGTCGGGAGAAGCTGATCACCGCCGACATGGTGAAAGAGGGTGCCGTGGTCATTGACGTGGCCATGAATCGCAACGCGGCGGGTAAGCTGTGCGGCGATGTGGATTTCCCCGCCGTGGCGGAGAAGGCCGCCTGCATCACCCCCGTTCCCGGTGGCGTAGGCCCCATGACCCGCGCCATGCTGATGAAGAATACCTTGACCGCTGCCCAAAGACGGCAGAAGGCGTAAGCATAAAAAAGGCCGTATTCCGTGAGGAATACGGCCTTTTTTTGCTTGTATCAATACTTTCCAAAGGTGCAGTTGGGGAAGTGGCAGACCTTGCACATCTGGCAGAGGCCACCGTCGCCCAAGCGAATGAGATCCTCTTTGGTGAGGGGGAGACCTGTGTAGATCTGGGGCAGCAGCACATCGAACATGGTGGTGGGCAGGCTGATGGCAGCGCCGGGAACACCCAAGATGGGAACACTGTCCAGATATGCTACCAGCGTCATGTTGCCGGGCTGGGCAGGGACGCCGTGGCTGATGATCCGGGCACCCAGATTGCGGATGGCGGTGGGGGTCAGATCGTCCGGGTCCACCGACATACCACCGGTGAAGATGAGGAAGTCTGCACCCTGCGCCAAATACTTCCGGGCGGTATCCTCAATCATGGTAAGATCATCGTCGCAGATGGTGACGCCCAAGATCTCACCCGGGTAGTGGGCCAGCTTGGCGCGCACCACAGGCTCGAATTTATCCTTGATCCGACCTGAGTATACCTCGGAGCCGGTGATGATCACACCCACTTTCCGGGGCTGGTAGGGCAGCAGCTCCAACAGCTTCTTCCCGCGGCACAGTGCTTCTGCCTCTAAAATCTGGGTTTCTTTGGTCACCAACGGCACGATGCGCATGGAGGCAAGGCGCGCCCCCTCCTCCACGGGATAGTGATCCGGTAGCGTACAGATGGTAATATCGCCGATGGCGTTGATGGCATGGAGCAGCTGGGTATCCACCCGGAACATACCACGGCGCTGGGCGCGCAAAACCACCTTGCCCTCGGAGGGATCGGTGTAGGCGGCACCTTCCACAGGGACCATGGCGGCCAGACGGAGTGCGCAGTCCTCCTCGTGGATCTCTCCGGCATGCTCTTCCCACACGAAAACGGTGCGCTTGCCAAGATCCAGAAGCGGCTCAATGTCCTCCGCCGTGATCACATGTCCCCGGCGGAACGCAGCACCCTTGAAGCCGTCCCGCATAGCGGTAATATCGTGGCAGAGCGTCATGCCCACGGCGTCTTCGACCCGAATCTTTTTCATATTTCCGTGTCCTTTCTCAAGTGGTATCGACAACAGCGATACCAAAATCATTATTACTATTATAATACAGGCGTCAAGGTGAAAAATATGTTGTTTGGACAACAAAAGCGGGATATAATGGGGGAGAAAGAGAGGGGAATACGATGACAGATTTCATGGCATTGCAACGTTGCGAACTGTTTGCAGGACTGCCGGAGCAGGCGCTGGAGGTGCTGGCGAAAGAGGGAACGGCCCGTGAGTATGACCGGGGGCAGGTGCTCCTTGCGCCGCAGGAACGGCTGGATCAGCTGGGCGTGGTGGTGTCGGGGCGGATCCATCAAATGCACATCTCCTATGAGGGGGAGTATCAGCTGATGACGGCGATTTATCCGACCCGGACGCTGGGGGCGGATCTTATCTGCACCCGAACACGGCTGGCACCCTATCATATGCTGGCGGCGGAAGCATCCCGCGTTTTCTGGATCCCGGCTGACTTGTGGCAGAAGGAACTGCTGCCGTGGAAACAGGAGATTTTGGAACGGCTCTTGCGGGTGGTGTCCCATATCAATATGAAAAAGGAGTACCGGCTGGCCATTCTCGCCCAGCGGGGACTGCGGCAGCGGGTGCTGACGTATCTCACCATGCAGGCAGATAAGCACCACAGTGCGACGGTGACGGTACCCTTTTCCCGGGAGGAAATGGCCTCCTTTTTGTGCGTTAACCGCAGCGCCCTGTCTCACGAGCTGAGCCTGATGGCAGCTGAGGGTCTCATCGACTTTCACAAGAATGTCTTTACACTGCACTGCTGGGAACAGAGCGGGGAGAATACTGAAAAAGTGAGCGGGAAAAGAAAATAAATGACAATATGCTGTCAATTTTCTATAAAAGGTGACAGGATATGTAATATTTGAAATGGAATATAAATCCTTTTGTAACCCTTGCAGATAGGCTGTCTGGTATAATTTTTCTGTTAAGTTCGGCACATATGCAGAAGAAAAGAGCGTTTTTCTTTTGCGGGAAGGCGGCACTGTGCTGTCGAATGCAGACATAGAAGACCGTGCGAGTCGGTAGAATGGTATGTGGGCCGAGCAAACGATTTTAACTGGATGGAGGCTGTAAGCATGGATAAAAGAAAGGTTGTAGCCACTGTTGCCGCGCTGCTGGCGCTGCTGCTGTGCGCCTGCGGGGCCAAAGGAGAAAACGACGGCGTCAGTGTGCAGCGGGCGGATCAGCTCTCGGCTGCCGCACAGGCCGGGGATCGGTTTATGGGCGTTGTGGTCAGTGAAAATGTGATCAAAGTACAACGGGACAGCAACAAGACCTTGACGGAGTGCTATGTCTCCGTTGGGCAGCAGGTGGCAGAGGGGGAAAAGCTGTTTTCCTATGACGCTGCCGCGGCAGAGATCGAACTGGATCGCCAGCAGCTGGAGATGGATAAGCTGCAGGAGGAGCGCTCCTCCCGCGCAGCGCAGCAGGCAGAGCTGGAGCAGCAGCTGGCGCAGACGGAGACGGAGAGTGAACGTGTACGTTTGACGCTGGAGATCAACGAACTCAAGACCCAGCGCATGGAGAGCGATTACCAGATCGCAGCCAAGGAGAAGGAGTTAAAGCGGCTGCGTGATGCGCTGGATCGAATCACGGTGGTCTCTCCGGTGGAGGGCACGATACGCCAGATCGATGAGAGCGGCGAGTCCGGCGCCTATATCACCATCCAGCAGAGCGGCGCTTTCAAGGTAAAGGGAACCATCAACGAGATGAGCTTGCGCAGCGGCTTGGCTGCGGGCTCTCGTGTTCGGGTGATCTCCCGTCTGGACAGCAGCCAGACATGGATGGGCACTGTGACCAGTGTGGAGCTGCAGAGCGCCACACAGAGCGGCACTGAGTCCGGTGAGTTTGGCGGTATGAGAAGAGATGAGATGACCTCCACCTCTTCGTACCCCTTCTTTGTGAAGCTGGACAGCACAGAGGGACTGCTGCTGGGGCAGCACGTCTATATGGAATTGAGCAGTGGGGAGGAACAGGCCGGCCTGTGGGTGCCCCAGAATTACTTCATCGATATGAAGACAGACGATATGGGGGAGACTACCGCCGCTGTCTGGGCGGTAGACAGCCGTGGCAAGCTGGAAAAGCGGACGGTTTCGCTGGGTCTCTATGATGACATGACCGGCTGCTTTGCTGTGCTTTCCGGTCTTTCGCCGGAGGACTATGTGGCCGATCCCGCCGATCCCGGCTGCCGCAGCGGCGCGGCGATCCTGAATCGTGACGCTGCCGACTTTTTCGCCCAGACGGCAGATCC
>JAHHSH010000055.1 GCA_020025345.1 Oscillospiraceae bacterium
TGATCTCCGGTCAGTACGGTATGACGGTGGCCGGCACCGGCTATGTGAACCTCTCTATGTTCCTGGCCTTCGCCGCCATGTTCCCCGATGCGCAGGTGCTGCTCTTCTTCATCATTCCTGTAAAGATGAAGTGGCTGGCGATTCTGGACGGTGCTCTCTTTGCCTTTGAGGTGATTTCCTCCCTGCTGAACGGATACCTCGCCGGTGTAGTGGTCCCGCTGCTGGCACTTCTGAACTTCTTCATCTTCATCTGGCCGGAGTTTCACTACCATATCCAGCGCAGCCAGTATCGTCACTCCCGCCAAACGATACAATTCAAAAAAGCGGTACAGCAGCAGCAACGTGAGAAGGGCTATCACCACAAATGCTGTGTCTGCGGCAAGACGGATACCGACTATCCCAACCTGCAATTCCGTTATTGCAGTAAGTGTGCCGGTTACCACTGCTTCTGCGAGGAGCATATCTTCAACCATGTCCATTTCACCGAGGAATAACCCATCCTATTGCATAAAAAAGAGCGATGCGCTGAAAAGCGCATCGCTCTTTTTCATTCTTTTCACATTAGGACAGTTCCAGCACCTCACGGCCATAGTCATTGAGATATGTAACAATCAGCTGATAGGGGATCCTGAAAGCCTGCTCTCCCGCGGCATAGGGTGCAATATCATAGGCACCAAATACCACCTCTAAGTTTTCATCCCAAAAGAATATGGACCGGTTGATCCACTGGGGAATCACCTCTTCATAATCCTTGAAAAAGATGGACTTGTCGCTCTCTTCTGCCTGTTCCCGAATCTGTCGGCAGATCTCTGTCTCCACCGTACTGCACAGCCCGGTATAGTCATCGGTCATATCATTGATCGTAATCTCCCGGCCGGTACGGGCATCAAAGGTCACCGGCTGCCGACTGGTAATACCGTGGGCTCCCCCGGTAAAGCTCTCACGCCAGAAGGTAACACATACCAGATGCTGATTGCTCCAGGAAGAAATATCTACCTCATCCCAAAAGCAGTAGTCCGGATTTCTCCAGCCCACTTCCGGATCACCAAGAGATTCACTATAACTGCTCTCCGCCATGGCGGAAATCTCGTTAAAGTTGGACTTTTGATCTTTCAGCCACTGTTCAAAATGGATATTGACCCGTTTGGCTGCCTGCTGTGTCGGTGAAAGGGTGTCCGCCTTCTCCATATACCTCGCATTCTCCACCTTGGCCTGCACAACCGGATAGCGATAAATACCCTTAGCCAGCAGCCGCCCGTCAATCACGGAATTATACGTCACTTCCTCTTCCTTTATCTCTACGGAATAGGGCAGTGTTCCGCTCTCCAGTGCCGCCACATCCTCCGATGTCATCATAGTCTGACCGGATTTTTGTCCGCTGCAGGCTGACAGCAGCAAAATCGCCACCGACAGCAGCAGCCCCAATATAACACATCTTTTCATAGGTCACCTCACAATAGAATCGGCACTGCTCTCCAATCAGCACCGCAGCGGCTCTGCTGCACATCCGGATAGGCCAACGTATAGATATCGGTCCGCTGTGCTTCCGCTTTGAAAAGTGCCTCCGCCGTCGATCCCAGCCGCGTCACATCGGCGGGCTTCGTCAGCACGGGCACATGATTTTTCTGCATCATTCGCAATAGCTGCCGTCCCCGCTGGTTGGCCGCCAAAAGCCGCAGATAGGGCAACTGCTCCTCCGCCTCGGTAGGCAGGCGCAAATAGGCCGCCAGCAGCATCCGCCGCAGCCTTGCGTGGGAATACCGCTTCGTCTTGGCAGCATCCAGAATCTCCGCCACGGTGCAGTTCTCCTGCACAGCGCGGTAAACACGGCGGTAAAGTCCCTCTCCACCGCCGTCATAAGGCAGGAAATCCGTCTCTTCCATCCGCCGCAGGCAGGCCAGGACAGCCCGCTCACAGCGCTCCATCGTCACCGGAGCACGGCCTTCCGCCATCTCCCGCAACAGCACTTGGGCACTCTCCCGGGGGAGATACGTCACCGCCTCCGCCGCCCGATCATCCATCAAAAGCCGACGCACATGGGAAGCCGAAGCAATGCCTCCCTTCGGCGCACCATCATGGTCAGCGCCTGTCCGCGACACGGTCATAACTTCCATGCGGCTCTTGCACCGGCGCATGGCACGGCAGTATTCCACACCCAGATTATTATTGGGGGCATCCAGCAGCGCTGCTGTCTCCTCCCCTGCTATTTTCGCCACCGCCATACGGCGGCAAACCGCAAAGCTTTTCCCGGAGAGCAGCTCTTTTTGCACCATTATCTGATAGTCTTCGCTGTCCAGAATCCCGGCAAGACGATAGAGCTCCTCTGCGTTGCCGCACTCACTGCCAAAGGCCAGATGGGTCACGACACCCGTCTGTTCCAGCAGCGCAACACCGCCCCGGGCAAATTGCTCCGCTCCGGCGGCACTCCACACCGTGGGAAGCTCCAGCACCAGATCGGCACCGCAGCGCACCGCCATCTCGGCGCGGCTCTGCTTGTTCAATAGGGCAAATTCACCACGCTGAACGAAATTGCCGCTCATGGCGCAGACGATACCATCCATCCCCTGCTGCCGCAGCTGCTCCAACATCCACGCATGCCCCAAATGGAAGGGATTATATTCACATATGATACCTGCAACCGGCAAGTTCTTCTCCCCCCAATAGGTAACAAAGAGTTACAGTTTTTGTCACTTTTTCGTTCAACAGGGCAAAACTGCCATATTGCAGCGGTAACTTCCCGTTGTTTTTATCTATTTTAGCATATTTCTTTTTTTCATGCAATAAAAACGTCGCTTGTGAATTGTACTTGACTTTTCCACAGCCTGTTCTTTACAATAAGATGTAGCCATTTATGTACTTTGATGCGCATGATGAATATATACATTGTATAAAGGAGAATCCCACTATGAAAATTGGTCTCATCTACGCCATGACCGGCGAAATCGAGAGCCTGCTCACTCAGGAAAACGCCCAGCCCCTGCAGACGGTGGCCGGTGTTCCCTTCTACCAGATCCGTGAGGATGTGATCGCCTGTGCCGGCGGCGTCAGCAAGGTCAATGCCGCCATGGCAACCCAGCTGATGATCTCCCTCTATCAGCCCGACCTCATCCTCAACGCCGGTGTGGCCGGCTGCTTCGAGAGCGCCGAAATCGGCGATGTAGTGCTGGCAGAGGCCTTTTTGCAGCACGATGTGGACACCACCAACATCGGCGACCCCATCGGCCTTGTATCCACCGTCAATCAGATCACTTTCCCCACCAGCGACTTTGACAAGGCCAAGGCCGCCATGGACAAGGTGGGTATTCCCTACCGCACCGGCCTTGTGGCCACCGGCGACTGGTTCGCTGTGGATTGTGACCGCGCCCATTGGATTCAGGACACCTTCCACCCCCTGCTGTGCGAGATGGAGGGCTGCGCCATTGCACAGGTGTGCATGCGCAACGGCGTGAAGTTCATGTCCATTAAGTCCGTGTCCGACTGTCTCTTTGAGCACCACGACTTCTTCTTCAACTTCCCCACCGCCATGAAGGATCTTAACCGTGTCGTCATGGCCTTTATCGACCATTTGGAGGTGTAAGCATGGAACGTATTGCCAGCTTTACCGTGAACCACGACGTTCTGACGCCGGGACTCTATCTCTCCCGCCGGGACGGACAGATCACCACCTTCGACCTGCGCTTCAAAAAGCCCAACACCGGGGATCTCCTCACCAACGCAGAGCTGCACTCGGTGGAGCACATCATCGCCACGCTCCTGCGCAACAGCGAGAAAAAGGATGCCGTGATCTATTTCGGACCCATGGGCTGCCAGACCGGCTTTTACTTCCTCTTTGACAGCGCGCAGCTCAGCGACGGCGAGGCCATTCAGCTTTTGCAGCAGGTCTTTCACGAGGGTGCCGTCTACCAGGGTGCCATGCCGGGAAAAAGCGCCCGAGAGTGCGGCAACTACATCAACTTGGATGTGGAAACAGCCCGCAAGTGCTGCGCCTTTTTCCACAAGCTCATTGAAAACTGGAGCGAAGCACAGCTTTCCTATCCGCAGGCGTGAAAATAAGCTGTTTTTTCTTCAAAAAGTTGATAAAATCAGTTGACAAACGTCCCTTACACTGTTATACTTTATTAGCCGCTTTGAATGGGTAGAAGATTTGGCTACTACGCCAAACGCCCCCGACAGCGAGTCCGTAATTAAGGAAAGGTAGGTGCAACAAGTAATGCAGGCTATTATCGTGACCGGTGGTAAGCAGTACAACGTCTCTGAGGGCGACACTCTGTTTATCGAAAAGCTGGATGTCAACGCTGGTGATTCCGTAGTGTTCGACCAGGTGCTGGCTATCGTCGACGGTGAGAACACCAAGTTCGGCACTCCCGTGGTGGAGGGCGCTAAGGTGGACGCTACCGTGGTGAAGAACGGCAAGGGTAAGAAGATCCGTATCTTCAAGTACACCCCCAAGAAGGGTTACCGCAAACGTCAGGGCCATCGTCAGCCTTACACCAAGGTTGAGATCAACAAGATCTCTTTCTAAGGCTGTATGACGACCGTTACATTCCTCACAGAAGAGGATCGCATCATCGGATTTGATGCAGTCGGCCACAGCGGCTGGGCAGAAGAGGGCAGCGACATCGTGTGCGCCGCCGTTACCAGCGCCGTCCGTCTGGTGGATGCCACCATAAATGACGTGATGGGTCTGTGTGCCTCGGTGAAAGTCAATCACAAGGACGGCTCCATCGCCTTCCGTCTCCCCGGCGGACTTGCCGAAACGGCGGAGTCCACTTGCCAGAACCTTCTGGCGGGACTGATGGTGTATCTGACCGTGCTCCATGACGAGTATCCGGAAAACGTCGAAGTTATGGAAGGCTGAGGCCTTCTCTCCTTCATCATCTTATAGAAAGGATGGTACTGAAATATGCTGAACATTGGTTTGCAATTCTTCGCCCATAAAAAAGGTATGGGTTCTACCAAGAACGGCCGTGATTCCGAGTCCAAGCGTCTTGGACCCAAGCGTGCCGACGGTCAGTTTGTTCTGGCCGGCAACATCCTGGTTCGCCAGCGCGGCACCCACATCCACCCCGGTATGAACGTGGGTCGTGGCACCGACGACACTCTGTTTGCTAAGGCTGACGGCGTGGTTCGTTTCGAGCGTCTGGGCAAGGATCGTAAGCAGGTTTCTGTTTACCCCGCCGAGTAATCAAGTTACTTTGAAAAACCTCCGGCTCACGCCGGAGGTTTTTTTCGTGGATTGGTTTGAAGTTTCTAGCACAATTCCCTTTTTCTTGACGCGCCGTCATTTTTTCGGTAAAATAGTTTATAATATAGGGAAATGTGCATTTTTGAATAGATGAGGTACTAAACTATGGCAAACGGTTTTATTGATAAGGCACGGATCACCGTGCGAGCCGGTAACGGCGGCAATGGTGCCGTCGCCTTCCACCGGGAAAAATACATTGCCGCCGGCGGCCCCGACGGCGGCGATGGCGGTAACGGCGGCAGCATCATTTTGCAGGTGGATGATAATATGTCCACGCTGATGGACTTCCGCTACAAGCGCAAATATATCGCCACCAACGGCATGGACGGACAGGGCGCCCGCCGCAAGGGTAAGGACGGTCAGTCCCTCACCATCAAGGTACCCCGCGGCACACTGGTACGCGAGGCCGAGACAGGCGAAATCATCAAGGATATGTCCGACAGCGAGCCTTACGTCCTGTGTAAGGGCGGCAAGGGCGGCTGGGGTAACCAGCACTTCGCCACCCCCACCCGGCAGGTGCCGCGTTTCGCCAAGGCCGGTCTCCCCGGTCAGAGTCTGGATGTATTTCTGGAACTGAAGCTGCTGGCTGACGTGGGTCTGGTGGGATTCCCCAACGTGGGTAAATCCACTCTTTTGAGCGTGGTCACCAAGGCGCACCCCAAGATCGCCAACTACCACTTCACCACTCTGTACCCCAATCTGGGCGTGGTCTACGTCGAGGATGGCGTGTCCTTCGTTATGGCTGACATCCCCGGTATTATCGAGGGTGCCAGCGAGGGGGCAGGCCTCGGTCACGACTTCCTGCGCCATATTGACCGCTGCCGTCTGCTGGTGCATCTGGTGGATGCATCCGGCAGTGAGGGCCGTGATCCCATCGAGGATTTCGACACCATCAACGCCGAGCTGAAGCAGTACAGCGACGATCTGGCCTCCCGGCCTCAGATCGTGGTGGCCAACAAGACCGACCTCTCCACTGACCCCGAGCTGTTGGAGAAGCTGCGCGCCCATGTGGAGGCGCAGGGCTATCAGTTCATGTCCATGTCCGCCGCCACCCATCAGGGCACGCGGGAGCTGGTGCAGAAAATCGCTCAAATGCTCTCCACCCTGCCCCCGGTAACGGTCTACGAGCCGGAGTATGTGCCCCGCCCGCCGGAGGTGGATGTTTCCCAGCCTCTGGATATCCGCCACGAGGACGATGTGTGGCTGGTGGAAGGCCCGTGGCTGCAGCGGCTCATGTCCAACATCAATTTCTCCGACTACGAAAGCCGGATGTACTTCGACCGTATGCTGCGCCAGTCCGGTCTCTTCGACCGACTGGAGGAGATGGGCATTCAGGACGGCGAAATCGTGTCCATGTACAATCTGGAATTTGAATATCAGCGCTGATCACGTATATTTTTCACACCTCCGCTCACACTATGGGCGGAGGTGTTCTTTATGTATTCCAATCTCACCGATCTTCTAAACCGTGACAGCGCAGCCTACGAGTTCTTTTACGCCCTCTCCCCTCAGACACAGGAGCTGCTGCAGGAGCGTGGCGCACGTAGTCTGGAGGAGCTGCAGCAGGCTGTAGCAGACATCGATACCCACGAGCGTCCCTCTGCTTTTTGAAGGGTCGTTCTCCCCTCTGTCTCCGCCCGACCATGCGGCAGTCGACAACCGTGTGGGGCGGTTATTTATAGAAAAGGGAGCCGCCTTTGTCCAAGCGGCTCCCTTTTTTATGGCTGTTTTGTATGGTCTTTTCCCCTTTATGCGCTTTTTTCAGGCGCCTTGCGGAAGATTTTGTTTGCCACAATGCAGATCAGCATCGTCAACACCATATCCGGCAGCGTGTTTCCCACGGGAATATCCACACGCATCAACACGCGATACAGGATAAAGCCGATGAGCCACACCACCAGATTGACGGCATGAAACGCCTTCTGGCTGTTATCCATTTTGAGGATAAAGAAGGTAGCGATCTGGACGGCGATCATAGGTGCAAACACAGACCCGATCAGATAGAGGAAATCGGTAATATTGTCCATGGGGAAGAAAATCGCCCCCACTGTACCGATGATGGCCGCGGCCAGTGCCACCGTTTTCCCGTTGATCTTATCCGAAACAGATTCGCTGGAAATGCCGGCAGAATAGGCATCCAAAAATGTTGTCGTCACCGTGGAGAGCACCACGATCAGCAGTCCTACGACGCCCAATCCGGCTTTGAGCAAAATCTGGGCAATATCGGACTCCCCGGTAAAGAGAGATGCCCCCATACCAATCACATACATCCAGCAGCTGACCAGTCCATAGGTGACTGCGCTGACAGCCGTAGCCTTCACGGGCTTAGCCGCTTCTCTTGTGTAGTCGCTGATCAAAGGCAGCCACGAAAGCGGCATTGCCACAGACAATTCCACCGCCGCGCCGAAGGTCATGGCGTCGCCGCCCGGCATTTGCAGTGTGCCCTTTCCGAAGATCAAAAAGCTGAGGCCGATGGTCATCAAAAAGAGTGCGCCCATGGCAACCGTATTGACCTTCCCCAGATTTTCCACACCAATGAGGATCCAGAGGATGATCAGTGCCCCGATGACCAGACACCAGACCCATCGTCCTGCCGCCCACACCCCATCGGCGGCCAGTGCGCCGTCATAAATCATAATTCCTGTCCAGCCTACCAGCTGCAAGACATTGAGGAGCGTAAAGAGCAGGCTGCCCCTCTGTCCAAAGCTCATTTTCACGGTTTCCATGGCGCTTCTGCGTGCCATACCGCCGATCAGGCCGGAGAGGAACAGCAAAACGCAGCCGATAACATGTCCGATCAGAATCGCCAGCAGGCCTTTACTGAATCCCAAAGGCGCAAAATATGTACCCGTCAGAATTTCTGCGATGGAAACGGCAGCGCCAAACCAAATAAGGCCGTTTTCAAAAACGGAAGTTCGTTTCTCTGTCATACGATTACTCCGCCTCCTTGGCAAACTCGCCTTGCAGGTCGAACGCGTGATTCATAGGGCCGCTGCCCTTTCCCAAGTCCAGCATGGCCGCCAGAGCGCAGGAAATATAGCTCTTTGCCCGCTGTACCGACTCTTCCAGCGCATACCCCTTTGCCAAATTGGCGGCAATGGCCGAGGACAGCGTGCAGCCCGTGCCGTGGGTATTGGGATTTTGAATCCGCTTGCCGCGGAACCACTGCATCTCCCCGTTTGCACAGAGGAGATCATTGGCATCGTTGATACTGTGCCCGCCCTTGACCAGAACTGCACAGCCATACGAGGTATAGATTTCTTGCGCCGCGCGGCACATATCCTCCTCATTTTGGATATGCATACCGGACAGGACTTCTGCCTCCGGGATGTTGGGGGTGATGACGGTTGCCAGCGGGAACAAGTTCTCTTTCAGCGCCGTCACTGCACTTGTCTCCAACAGCGCCGAGCCACTGGTGGCTACCATCACCGGATCCACCACAATATTTTTTGCGTCGTACTTTTTCAGCTGCTCTGCAATCGTCTCGATCAACGGTGCAGAGGAGACCATGCCGATTTTTACAGCATCCGGGCGAATGTCCGTAAATACCATATCGATCTGCTGTTTCAAAAATTCCGGAGTTACCTCCATAATTCCCGTTACGCCGGTTGTGTTCTGTGCAGTCAGTGCCGTAACGGCCGTCATCGCATAAACACCATTCATGGTCATCGTTTTCAGATCAGCCTGAATTCCGGCGCCTCCGCTGGAATCACTTCCCGCGATAGATAATGCTGTTCTCATTTTTCTTCTCCTTTCTTGGCAGCACTACTTTTATTGAGCGACAAAGAGTGGTGCCCCCAGTCTGCCGCTGTCAAACATCCTTTACCCGATGTTTTGGACCTCTTTCCCCGGTTGGGTTTCCCCACCGGCCTCTCCTTCAAAGGTGTAGATCAGCTCATCCGCCAGATCCGTCATTTTTCTCCACTGTTCATCCGGTCTGCCATCATATACGCCAACCGTATAGAACCCGGCGCTTTTCGCTGTCTCCAGCGCATAAAGTGCATCCTCATAGACCGCCGTTTCAGTGGGAATGCTCCCCAGTCTTTTGGCGGCTTCATAATAGACATCCGGCGCATTTTTCCCCACCCCGACCGTTTCGCACGAGAGCAGGAACTTGAAATACTTACGCACCCCCGTCCGTGTCAGGCAAGCCTCCATCAGCGGCTCGGCTGTGGCGGAAGCAACGCACATCTGCACGCCCCGTGCATGGAGTGTTTCCAGATACTCCTTCACGCCGTGCTTGAGGGGAATGTCCTTTTGGTAATGTCTGTCCATCATGGCATTCATCTCGTCGGCAATGCTCTCCGGCGTTCCCGCAAGGGAGAATTCCTGCACAAAGAAAGCCGCCGACTGCGTCATGGTCATGGGTTTTATCTTTTCAAAAACGCTCTGTGGAACATCTTCCACGCCTTTACTTGCCAGAAATTCGTCGGCAAGCCGATGCCAATATGCCATGGAATCCACCAGTGTTCCATCCATGTCGAAAATTGCAAACTTCTTATCCATGCTGTACCATCGCTCTCGATTTCTTCAAGAGATCCGCGGCGGCCTGGCCGGGATTTTCAGCGCCAAAGATGGCAGACACCACCGCCACGCCGTCTACGCCGCTCCCGGTAAGCTCCATCAGATTGGAAGCGCCGATACCACCGATGGCGACTACCGGAATGGACACAGAAGTGCTGATTTCGCGGAGCTTTTCGATGGAGAGGTTCCGTGCGTTTTTCTTCGTACTGGTGGCAAAGACAGCACCGACGCCGATGTAGTCCGCACCGGCTTTTTCTGCCGCCACGGCCTCTTCTACCGTTCCGGCGGAAATGCCCAGAATTTTATCCGGGCCGATCATGGCGCGAATATCTCTGCCCTGAATATCGGACTGGCCCACATGCACGCCGTCTGCGTCAATGTCCAAGGCGATTTCCACGCTGTCATTGACAACGAAAGGTACATGGTACTTGGCGCAGAGTCCCTTCAGCTCCTGCGCCTCGACTTCAAAGGAAGCGGCATCCAGATCCTTTTCCCGAATCTGCAAAAAGGTAGCGCCGTTTTCCAGAACATCCTTGCAGACGGTGGATAATTTTTCGCCGTCTTTCAACCACATACGGTCGGTCACAGCGTAGAGCAGCATGGATGCACGGATTTCATCTTTTGTAAATTTCATAGCGAATTCCCTCCAATAATTGTGTTTCCGTCATATTAAAAACAGCATCAATCAAATCATTTCGGAATGTGGCGTTGCCGGTGGCATTTTGGATGCGGCGCTCTTCTGCCAACTCGCCTGCCACGCCCATCACTGCCATGGCAGCGACTGTGGCGGTAAACGGATCTTCGGGCATGGCACCGCAAAAAGCGCCGATCAGCGACGTAAGCATACAGCCGCTTCCGGTAATACGCGCCATGGTCGCACAGCCATTGCGCAGGATCACCGTCTGCTCTCCGTCGCTGATCACATCCAGCACACCGGAGATGGCGATCACGCTTCCCAGCTTTCGCGCCAAGGCTTGGGTCATGCTGACCGCTTCCGTAAGATTCTCTTCTGTCACCGCATCCCCGGCCCGGACGTCCACGCCGCTGCCCGGTGTCTGCTGTCCGGCAAGGAAACGGATCTCCGAGGCATTGCCGCGAATGGCGGTGAAGTGGACTTCCTCCAGCAAGTGCCGGGACATATCGCGGCGCAACTGTGTGCCGCCGGCCGCTACCGGGTCAAGGACGACCGGCGTGCCAAGGCTGTTTGCTTTTTTTCCAGCCAGCACCATGGAGTCCACAAAGTCGATGGCACCCATATTGCAGACCAGCGCATCAGCGCCGCACACCGACTCTTCCACTTCCCGCACATCCTGCGACAT
>JAHHSH010000056.1 GCA_020025345.1 Oscillospiraceae bacterium
GCCTCTCATTCTAATGCCCGCAGCGTGTGGAACCATCCCCGGAACTTGACAGACGATATGTTCCGTGTGATCCGGGATACCGGCGGCGTAGTAGGAATCAATGCCTACAGCGCCTTTGTGGGGGAGAAGGCTACTATGGAGGAACTGGTGGCTCACATCGAGCACTTCCTGGAGTTGGACGGAGAAAAGACCCTGTGCCTTGGTGGAGATCTGGACGGATGCGAGTCGCTGGCCGGCGGCATCGAGGGACTGCAGGATCTGCCGCGGCTCTATGAAGCGCTGCAGCAAAGAGGGTATTCTCAGCAGCTGCTGGAGGATATTTTCTGGAATAATTTCAGACGGCTGATCTGAGGGGAGTAACGCCTATGGCACTATATACAATCGGAGATCTGCACCTGTCACTTAATTCTAATAAGAGTATGGAAGTATTCGGTGATGGGTGGAACAACTATGTGGAGCGGCTCCGGGAGGGCTTTTCCCAACTGACGGAGGACGATGTCACCGTGCTGTGCGGTGATCTTTCCTGGGGAATGTCGTTGGAGGAGTCGCTGGAGGATCTGAAGTTTATTGATGCCCTGCCGGGGCGAAAGATCCTCATGAAAGGAAATCACGATTACTGGTGGAATACGGTTTCCAAAATGGAGCGGTTCTTTGCTGAGAACGGCTTGACTACGATGGAGATCCTCCACAATAACTGCTGTTTCTACGGCGATATAGCACTGTGCGGGACGCGGGGCTGGTTTTATGAGCTGGATAACCAGGGCACCCACAATGAGAAAATGCTGCTGCGGGAGATCGGACGGCTGGAGACGTCGCTGAAGGCGGCGGGGGATCGGGAGAAGATCTGCTTTCTCCACTATCCGCCCATCTATCAGGGCTATCGCTGCCCGGAGATCCTGCGGCTCTTGCAGCAATACGGCATCAAACAGTGCTATTATGGCCATCTCCACGGCGCATCTCAGCGCCGTTCTATCGAGGGAGAGCAGCAAGGAACGCATTTTTCGCTGGTCTCGGCAGACTATTTAAGGTTTTTTCCTAAAAAAATTTGCGATTAATGTAAAAAGGTATGGAAATTCCAATTGTTTTCTGGTATCATATAAAATTGCATTGATTAGAATCATGCTGAACGGAGGAAAAACAAAATGAGTGTAAAATCCTGTGAAAAACTGGAGAAGAGCAAGGTCGTTCTGACCATCGAGGTGAGCCCCGAGGATTTCGAGGCCGCCATCAACAAGGCTTATCTGAAGATGCGCAAGAAGATTCAGGTAACCGGCTTCCGCCCCGGTAAGGCCCCCCGCAAGATCATCGAGAAGATGTACGGCGTGGAAGTGTTCTATGAAGAAGCAGTGAACATCGTTCTGCCCGACGCCTATGAGGGCGCTGTCCATGAGCAGAAGCTGGATGTTGTGGGTTATCCCGAGGTGGAGCTGGTGGATTGCGGCAAGGACGGCGTGACCTTCAAGGCTACCGTGGCTGTTTATCCCGAGGTGAAGCTGGGTGCATATAAGGGTCTGGAGGCTCCTCGCGCTGAGGTGAAGGTCATGGCTGCCGACGTGAACGCACGTCTCAAGGAAATGGCTGATCGCAATGCCCGCCTTGTCAGCGTTGAGCGCGCTGTGAAGAAGGGTGATACCGCTGACATTGACTTCGAGGGCTTTGATAACGGTGTTGCTTTCGAGGGCGGCAAGGGTGAGAACTTCGATCTGGAGATCGGTTCCGGCAGCTTTGTCCCCGGTTTTGAGGATCAGATCATCGGCATGAAGGCCGGTGAGGAGAAGGATCTGGATATCACCTTCCCCGAGAACTATACCCCCGAGCTGGCTGGCAAGCCCGTGGTCTTCCATGTGAAGGTCAACGAGGTCAAGGCCAAGGAAGTTCCCGCCATTGACGATGAGTTCGCTAAGGACGTGTCCGAGTTTGACACTCTGAAGGAGCTGAAGGCTGATCTGAAGAAGAAGATGACCGCCGAGCGCAAGGACGCTGCTCAGCGTGCCTTTGAGGATGCACTGATGACCAAGGTTGCCGAGGGTATCGAGTGCGAGATCCCCGACGACATGGTGTCTATGCAGGCTGATAAGATGGTAGGCGGCTTCAAGCAGCAGCTGGCTGCGCAGGGTCTGCCCTTCGAGCAGTATCTGCAGATGGCCGGTACCACCGAGGAGAAGTTCAAGGAGCAGGCTATGGCTCCCGCTCTGGAGCAGGTGAAGATGGATCTGGCTGTGGAGGCCATCATCAAGGCTGAGTCTCTGGAGGCATCCGAGGAAGAGGTTGAGGCTGAGATCAAGAACGTGGCTGAGAAGTACAACATGGATCTGGAGACCGTGAAGCAGTATCTGCCTGTCGCTCAGGTGAAGGAGCAGGTTGTCCGCGAGAAGGTCATCAAGCTGGTGGCCGACAATGCTACCGCTACCGCTCCCGTGGAAGAGAAGAAAGAAGAGGCCGCTGAGGAGGAAGAGAAATAATTTTCTCCTCACCTGCTAAAATCACATACGGGCGGGTATACTTTGGTATTGCAATGTCTATTTGAACAGGAGGCAAGTTTATGAGTTTAGTTCCTTATGTTGTGGAGCAGACCAACCGTGGCGAAAGATCCTATGATATTTTCTCCCGTCTGCTCAATGACCGCATTATCTTCCTGGGCGAAGAGGTCAATGATACCACCGCCTCTCTGGTGGTTGCCCAGCTGCTGTATCTGGAGGCTCAGGATCCCGACAAGGATATCCAGATGTACATTAACAGCCCCGGTGGCAGCGTAACAGCTGGCATGGCGATCTATGACACCATGCAGTATATCAAGTGCGATGTGTCTACCATCTGCGTGGGCCTGGGCGCCAGCATGGGTGCATTCCTGCTCTCTGCCGGTGCCAAGGGCAAGCGAATCGCTCTGCCCAATGCCGAGATCATGATCCATCAGCCCTCGGCTGGTACGCAGGGTCAGATCACGGATATGGCGATCCACTTGAAGCGTTTGGAAACCATCAAAAAGCGCATGAACAGAATTATGGCGGAAAACGCCGGCCGTACCGTGGAGGAGATGACCGCAGCCTGCGAGCGCGATAACTTCATGACGGCAGAAGAGGCCAAGGAGTTCGGCCTCATCGATAAGGTTATTTATAAGAGGTAATCAGATGTCTGACGAGAGAAAATCTCTGCGCTGCTCTTTTTGCGGCAAACATGAAAATCAAGTGCATCGCATGATTCAGGGCCCCGGTGTCCGGATTTGCGATGAGTGTGTGCAGCTTTGTATGTCCATTTTGGACGACGGCTACGAGGCTGGCCCGGCCGCAGGCTATGAGACGCCGGACAGCCTGCCCACGCCCCGCGAGATCAAGGATGTGCTGGATCAGTATGTGATCGGACAGGAGGAGGCAAAGATCGCCCTCTCTGTGTCCGTGTACAACCACTATAAGCGCACCTACTTCGGCGGGGATGAGGATGTGGAGCTGCAAAAGAGCAACATTCTGATGATCGGGCCCACCGGCAGCGGTAAGACGCTGTTCGCTCAGACGCTGGCCCGTGTGCTCCATGTGCCCTTTGCCATTGCCGACGCCACGACGCTGACGGAGGCCGGCTATGTGGGCGATGACGTGGAGAACATCCTGCTGCGACTGCTGCAGGCCGCCGATTTCGATGTGGAGTTGGCCGAGCACGGTATCATCTATGTGGATGAGATCGATAAGATCGCCCGCAAGAGCGAGAATACCTCCATCACCCGCGACGTATCCGGCGAGGGTGTGCAGCAGGCACTGCTGAAGATTTTGGAGGGCACGGTGGCCAATGTTCCGCCTCAGGGTGGACGTAAGCATCCCCATCAGGAGTTCATTCAAATCGACACCCACAACATCCTCTTCATCTGCGGCGGTGCTTTCGACGGTCTGGAAAAAATCATCGAGCGCCGTACCAATCGCAAGGGCATTGGCTTTGATGCGGTGGTGGAGAGCAAGGTGGAGCGCCGCAACGGCGAGCTTCTGAAGGAAGTACAACCGCAGGATCTGCTGAAGTTCGGCATCATCCCGGAACTGGTAGGTCGTCTGCCGGTGCTGGCTGCGCTGGATGGCTTGAGCCGTGATGATCTGGTACAGATCCTCACCGGCCCCAAGAACGCACTGGTGAAGCAGTACCAAAAGCTCTTTGAGTACGACGATGTGGAGTTGACCTTTGAGCCGGAGGCCCTGGTGGCTGTGGCTGATCGGGCCATTGAGCGCAACATCGGTGCCCGTGGTCTGCGGGCTGTGATGGAAGGTGTCCTCACGAAGATCATGTACGACATCCCGTCGGATCCGACCATCACCAAGGTCACCATTACGGCGGATTGCGTGAAGAACGGCGCCGAGCCGGTGATCGAGCGCGACAGTGAAAAAGTGGCGCGCCGCGCTAAATTGAAGACCGGAAAAGCAGAGGAGAAATCCCCTGTTCCGGCCTCTTAAACGAGTGATAGAGAAGAGGCGAACCATTCGCCTCTTCTCTTTTCCCTATGAAGGAGAACGCCATGATGACTGAAAATTATCCCGTGCTTGCCCTGCGTGGCGTCACGGCTTTTCCGAAGCTGTCTCTCAGCTTCGATGTAGAACGTGGAATCTCCCTTTTTGCGCTGGATTGCGCCATGGAGGGAAACCACGATATCTTTCTGGTAACGCAGCGTGAGATCGGCGTGGCGGAGCCGGAGGAGAAAGATCTCTATACCGTGGGTACCGTCTGCCATATTGTAGAGATCTTGAAGACGTCGGATACGACGGTGCGTGTGCGGGTAGAGGGACGCCAGCGTGCGCGGCTCCACCGCCTGTGGCAGACAACGCCCTTTTTGCAGGCCAACGTGGAGCTGTTGGAGGAACTGCCCGTTCGCCATACAGATCGGGTGGAGGCGCTGCTGCGGCAGACTTACTCCATTTTTGGGGAGTACCATGATTTGGTTCCCAATCTGTCCGATGAACTGGTGGCGACGGTTTTAGACAGTCGGGAACCGGGTGAGCTGGCTGATTATATTGCCCAGAATCTGACTTTACGCCATCAGCACCGTCAGGAAGTGCTGGAGGAGCTGCATCCTGTCAAGCGTTTGCAGCTGGTCAACGAGATCTTGGTCCATGAGCTGGATGTGCTTTCGCTGGAAATCGAGATGGAGCAGAAAGTGCGTGATCGCGTGGGCCGCGTGCAGCGCGACATGGTGCTGCGGGAGCAGCTGAAGGTGCTGCAGCACGAGCTGGGTGAGGACGGCGACGAGGAAATCGAGGAGTACGCCACCAAGATCCAGCAGCTGCATCTTGCCGAAGAGGTGGAGAAGAAGCTCCTCAAAGAGGTGGATCGTCTGGCAAAGCAGCCCTTTGGCAGTGCAGAAGCCTCGGTGATCCGCAATTATCTGGATGTATGTCTGGAGATGCCGTGGAACGAGACAACCTCTGACGAGGCGGATGTAGAGAAGGCGGCTGCCATTCTGGAGCATGATCACTACGGATTGGAAAAGGTCAAGGAGCGGATTCTGGAATTCATCGCCGTGCGGCAGATCAATCCCAATGCCAAGGGAAAGATCCTCTGTCTGGTGGGGCCTCCCGGTGTGGGTAAGACCTCCATTGCCATCTCCGTGGCCAAGGCCATGAACCGGAAACTGGCCCGGCTTTCTCTGGGTGGCGTCCGGGATGAAGCGGATATTCGCGGACACCGCAAGACCTATATCGGTGCCATGCCCGGTCGTATTATCGATGCATTGATCCGAGCCGGATCTATGAATCCGCTGCTGGTACTGGATGAGATCGACAAGCTGGGCAGCGATATGCGCGGCGATCCGGCCGCAGCGCTGCTGGAAGTACTGGACAGCGAGCAGAACAGCAGCTATCGCGATCATTATCTGGAGATCCCGGTGGACTTGAGCCGCGTGATGTTTATCACCACTGCCAATACGTTGGATACGATTCCGCGTCCGTTGCTGGATCGTATGGAGGTCATTGAACTGGGCAGCTATACCGACGAGGAAAAGCTGGAAATCGCCAAGCGCCATCTGCTGCCAAAGCAGCTGGAGGAGCATGGCTTGCGAAAGGCGCAGCTGCGTGTCAGCGACAGTGCCATTCGTGGTATCATCGCAGGCTATACACGAGAATCCGGTGTCCGAGTGTTGGAACGTCAGCTGGGCAAGGTGTGCAGAAAGGCGGCAATGCGCCTTATTTCCGGAGAAGTAAAGCGGGTTAGCCTGACAGATAAAACATTGGAAAAATTCTTGGGTCCCCGTCGCTACGAGCCATCCTTACATATGAAACAGGATGAGGTGGGCATTGTAAACGGCCTTGCTTGGACGCAAGTAGGCGGTGAGATCCTAGAAGTAGAGGTCAATGTGATGGAGGGGTCCGGCAAGCTGGAGCTCACCGGCAATCTAGGGACAGTGATGAAGGAATCGGCCAAGGCGGCTTACAGCTGCCTGCGCAGCCGTGCGGCGGAGCTGCACATCGAGAAGGATTTCTATAAGACGAAGGACATTCATATCCACTTCCCGGAGGGTGCTGTACCTAAAGATGGACCTTCGGCCGGTATTGCCATTACCACCGCCATGCTTTCGGCGCTGACAGGGCAGAAGGTGCGGGGCGATGTGGCCATGACCGGAGAGGTGACCCTGCGTGGCCGCGTACTGGCCATCGGTGGTCTGAGGGAAAAGACCATGGCGGCACTGCGCTACGGCATGACTACGGTGATCATCCCCAAGGAGAACGAAAAAGATCTGGAGGAGATCGACCAGACGGTGCGCCATGCGCTGCACTTTGTAACGGCGGAGACAGTGGACGATGTCTTTTCCGTGGCATTTAGCCAGATAAAAGAGCCTGCTTCCGCTGTGGAACATATGACAGCACTGGCGGCTGAAAGCTCGGAAATGCCGAACACCCTGCGTGTGTAAAGGAGGAAACCTTGTATGGCAATCAACTTTAATAAGGCGGAATTTATCCTTTCTGCTGTGAAGCAGAGCACCTTTATTCGGGATGGACGACCGCAGATCGCCTTTGCAGGGCGCTCCAATGTGGGGAAGTCCTCGGTGATTAACCGGCTTTTGAACCGCAAGAATTTTGCACGAGTAGGTGCGACGCCCGGCAAGACCACGCAGGTGAACTACTTCCTCATCGACAAGCAGATCTATCTCACCGATCTGCCCGGCTATGGCTATGCGAAGGTGTCCAAAGCGGAGCGTGATCGCTGGGGCCGATTGATGGAGAACTACTTCCAGGAGCCGGAGCTGATTACGGCAGGCGTGCTGATTGTCGATGCGCGCCATGCACCGACGGCGGATGATGTGACCATGTGCGAGTGGTTCAAGGAGACTGGCTGCCCCATGGTGGTGGTGGCCAATAAGCTGGATAAGCTGAAAAAGCGGGAGATTGAGCCGAATTTGCAGCGCGTGCGCGAGGTGCTGGAGTTAGACGAGAGCGTGCCGGTGGTACCGTTCTCCGCCGAAAAGGGCGACGGAAAATCCGAACTGCTGTCGATTTTGACGCAGTTGGTACAAAAATAAAAGAAAGCCAGGGCTTACTCAGCCCTGGCCTTTTTGTAGGTTTCCTCTATACAATAATAACAAAATGTCCTTGCGGTATACCTTGAAATATAATATAATAGACAAAATAGATGACCGTCGTGCGGCAAATCTGCCGCTGCCTTTAATTGAAGGAGGAATCTGTATGGCCCATTTTATTGTCAACGGCAAAGAGGTGTCAGTGGAGCGTAACCAAAAAGTGCTGCGTTTTTTGCGGGATGAGCTGCATCTGACTTCCGTGAAGGACGGCTGCAGTGAGGGTGCCTGCGGCACCTGCCATGTGCTGGTGGACGGCAAGCCTACCAAGGCCTGCGTTCTCCAGACCGATAAGCTGGAAGGAAAGTCGATCGTTACAGTAGAAGGCCTGTCTGATTGGGAAAAGCAGGTCTATACCTATGCTTTCGGCGAGGCGGGTGCCGTGCAGTGCGGTTTCTGCATTCCCGGTATGGTGATCTCTGCCAAGGGACTTTTGGACGTGAACCAGAATCCCAGCAGGGAGGAGGCAGCCTATGCCATTCGCAACAATATCTGTCGCTGTACCGGCTATGTGAAGATTATTGATGCCATTTTGCTGGCGGCTAAAATTTTCCGGGAGGGAAGTCTTCCTGCCACGGAGGAGAAGGACTGGCAGATGGGCAGTTCTGTACACCGATTGGATGTAGAGGAGAAAGTGCTGGGCTACGGTCAGTACCCGGACGATGTGTATGTGGACGGGATGTGCTATGGCAGTGCCGTGCGCAGCCGTTATCCCCGCGCCCGCGTGCTGTCCATCGACACCTCTGCCGCCGAGGCGCTGCCCGGTGTGGTGGCGGTGCTGACGGCCAAGGATATCCCCGGCAAGGTGAATGTGGGTCACATCCAGAAGGATCAGCCTACGCTGGTGGCTGTGGGGCAGATCACCCAGTATCTGGGCGATGCTGTGGCTCTGGTCTGCGCAAGGGATCAGGAGACTTTGGAGAAAGCCAAGGCCTTGGTGCAGGTGGAGTATGAGGAATTGCCTGCCGTCCACAATGCCGAGGAAGCCATGGCCGAAGATGCGCCGCTGGTTATTGAAGGCACCGCCAATAATTTGCAGGCCTATAAACACGTCTCCCGCGGTGACGCGGATGGTGCAATTAAAAATTCTAAATATGTGCTGCATCGACAGTTCCATACACCGTGGACGGAGCACGCATTCTTGGAGCCGGAGTGCTGCGTGGCGCTGCCGATGGAAAACGGCGGCGTGCGTCTGCTGACCACCGATCAGAGCGCCCACACTACACTCCATGAGTGTGCCGCCATGCTGGGCGTGGATTACGACCACTGCCAGGTGCAGAATATGCTGGTGGGTGGCGGCTTTGGCGGCAAGGAGGACATGACGGTGCAGCACCACGCGGCCCTGATCGCCTATGTGACCCGCGTGCCGGTGAAGGTGAAGCTGAGCCGCCAAGAGTCCATTTTGGTGCATCCCAAGCGCCACAGCATGGATATGGATTTCACTATGGGCTGTGATGAAAACGGCATCATTCAAGGCGTGAAAGCCTCGGTGCTGGCGGATACCGGCGCCTTTGCCTCGCTGGGCGGTCCGGTGCTGGAGCGCGCCTGTACCCACGCCGCGGGGCCCTATGCCTATGAGAACTTTGAGATCGAGGGGCGTACCTATTACACCAATAATCCGCCTGCCGGTGCTTTCCGCGGCTTCGGCGTGACCCAGACCTGCTTCTGCACAGAGTCGCTGCTCAATGAGATGGCGGAGCTGGTGGGCATTTCCCCGTGGGAGATCCGGTATTGCAATGCCATCCGTCCCGGCGGCGTGCTGCCCAACGGTCAGATCGTGGATGAGTCCACCGGCCTTGTGGAGACGCTGGAGGCCATTAAGCCGGACTTTGATGCGGCGGTAGCTGCCGGGCAGCCGGTAGGACTTGCCTGCGCCATGAAGAACTCCGGCGTGGGCGTTGGCTTGCCGGACTGGGGCCGCTGCCGCTTGGTGGTGGAGGAGGACGGAAAGGTACATATCTATTCCGGCGCCTCCTGCATCGGGCAGGGACTTGGGACCGTGCTGGTACAGGTGGTTGTCACGAACACGGGCCTTCCGCGCAGCAGCGTGGTCTATGAGCGCAGCAACACATGGATCGCGCCGGATTCCGGCGACACTTCCGGCTCCCGCCAGACGCTGATTACCGGCGAGGCCACCCGCCGCGCCTGCGAGAAGCTGAATGAAGCGCTGGGCGAGGCGAAGGATCTGCAAAAGCTGGTGGGGCAGGAATTCTACGGCGAGTATCTGGCGAAGACCGACCCGCTGGGTGCCGATGTGCCCAACCCGGTGAGCCATGTGGCCTACGGCTACGCCACCCAGATGTGCGTTTTGGATCGCGAGACAGGCCGCGTGCAGAAGCTGGTGGGTGCCCACGATGTGGGCAAGGCAGTGAACCCCAGAAGCTGCGAGGGGCAGATCGAGGGCGGCATGGTCATGTCGCTGGGCTATGCGCTGACGGAGCGCTATCCCTTTGACGATAACTGTAAGCCTACGGCGCGTTTCGGCACGCTGGGGCTGTTCCGCGCCAACCAGATCCCGCCGGAAATCAAGTCCATTGTGGTGGAGAAGCCGGGCTTGAAGGTGGGCGGCGGCGCAATCGGTCTGGGCGAGATCACAGCCATTCCTACAGCACCGGCGATTGCCGAGGCGTACTATCAGCTGGACGGCCAGCGGCGACAGGTGCTGCCCTTGGTCAACACGCCCTATGCGCGAAAGTAAGCTCCTTTGAACGGGGGATGGATTTCCTCATTTGCCCGTGGAGAGTCTGACGTTTTGCAGATAAAATAAGAAAAACACGTTTCCTTAGACGTCGGTGGTGCCGATGTCCGGGGAAGCGTGTTTTTATTTTGCGGTGATAGGGCGGAGTTGTCGATGGATTCATAAAATTTGACTTTGCGCTGTATGGGTGATATGATGAACGAAATAAGATAAATCAGCGGGGTGTTTGATGATGACAAAAAAGAGAGGCACTCTTATCGCGGTGGCTGTGCTGGTGGCAGCCCTTATTTTCGGTGCAGGGTATCTGTACACCCAAAATGAAAATGCAAAAGAGGCTGCACGGATAGAACAGCAGCAGGCGGCGGAAAAAGCCAAGGCGGAGCGGATCGCTGCGGAGAAAGCGGCAGCGGAAAAAGCTGCGGCAGAAAGAGCGGCAGTGGTGCAGAAACTAAAAGCGGCTGTGGAGCAGACGGCGGCAAAGCAGGTGGAGGAGAGTGCTGCGGAACCGAGTGTAACGGAGCCGAGCGCAGAAACAACCTATAACGAGGAACCGGTATATTCCGGTGAGGAGCCTTCTTACTCCGATGGGGCTGATAACAGCTATGATGCCGGTTATGATGATGGCCCCGAAGGCTATAAGCCCGGATATATCTATGTCCCTGGATATGGTTACATTGAAGATATGGGTGGCGGTCATGAAACTACTGGAGAAGTTGTAGATAATGGCCAAGGAAATAATACTGGCATGATTGGCGGTTAATGCAGCATAGCAGCGTTGCGGATGTATTTGAAAGTGAGACGGAGGAAAGCGATGATG
>JAHHSH010000057.1 GCA_020025345.1 Oscillospiraceae bacterium
TACCGGCAAGCCGGTGAAGCTGCCCTTGGAGCACGTGGCCAGCACCGATTTTACCAGGAGATTTGATAAGTAATTCGCGCCGCTTTAAGAAAAATTGGTAAAAATGCGATAGGAAAAAAGTCCTCCTCTTGACAAGAGGGGGACTTTTTTTGATAATAGGGAAGAGTAAAACAAGGAGGCAGACACATGGCGGGGTATTATAGCAAGAGCCTATCCAAGGAGCAGCGTTCGGTTTATGAGTTGCTGCGGCAGGGCTTTGATCGGTTGGATACGGTGATCCGTGTCCCTAAATTGTCTGCAGAGGAACTGGCGGATGCCTATTTGCGACTGAAACTGGACGAGCCATTGCTTTTTTTCGTTACCGGATACAGCTATCGTTTTTATCCCGGTGCAGATCATGTAGAGTTTCTGCCGGAGTATCTCTTCGACAAGGGGAAGATCCGGGAGCATCGGCAGGCTGTCACTGCCCGCATTCAGCGCTTGACACGACCTCTGACAGGGAAAAGCGACCGGGAGAAGGAAGAGGCGATTCATGATTTTATTCTACAGAATGTGCGCTATGATAAGCTGAAGAAATCCTATTCTCATGAGATTATCGGTCCGTTGACACAGGGGGTAGGCGTGTGCGAGGGCATCGCCAAGACGGTGAAGGTGTTGTGCGACGCAGTGAATCTACCTTGTGTGGTAGCGCTGAGTCATAACAACCCGGAGCAGGGGGTCAAATACCGCCATGCGTGGAATGTGGTGACAGTAAATGGAAAGAACTACCATTTGGATGCCACCTTTGATAATTCCCTCCAGCGGGGGACGGAGCGCTACGACTATTTTAATCTGGATGATAAGCATATTTTCCGAGATCATCAGTCGCTGGTGATGGAGGTTCCCAAGTGCACCGATGGTGACGGATTTTACTACCGCGCAATCTCTCTTACCAAAATGGAACAGGTGGACAGCCGTATCCGGCAGACGCTGCGGAAAAAGAAATCACATCTTGTATTCCACTGGCGGGGCGGTGGGCTGAACCGCTCTATTTTGGAGGAAATCATCCAGCTTGGAAAGACAGCAGCGGCAGAAAAGGGAAAGGTTTTACGCTGTTCTGTTAATGTAGCACAGGCGGTGATCCAGTTGGATTTCGGCGAGGAAAAGGGCGAGGATTTGACGGTGCAGCAGCCGGATGAGGAGCAGGAAAATACACCTGCTTTGGAGAATTGATAGAAATTTTATGGAAGATTTTGGGCAATATAACGGTTGACAGATGTGTGAAAACGGTGCTATCATCAAACACACAAAGCAAGTGAACCCCATTCTGGAGGAAAGGAGAAAGCTGAAATGAAGAAGAGCGTTATCATGATGAATATGATGGAGATGTGCATGTTCCGCATGTGCATGCCTTGCCGCGCTCAATTCCAACAGCTTTCCATTCACGACACCTCGGAGCAGAATGCTTGAGGGGTAAAAAAGAGTGAATCAACAGCGGAAAGTCGTTGGACTTTCCGCTGTTTTTTGTTTTGAGGAGGAAGCAAAATGAAATTCTGCATGAGAAAACGAATGTGTCCTTTGGGCACGATACGATAGATACGGCATCGCTACAGCGCCGTGAAACTGCTGGGCAAAATCTGATTTTGAAATTTTAGGAGATAACGATTATGAAACGTACAAAGATTACAGCTCTGGTGCTGGCTCTCATTTTGACATTGGCTCTCGCCTTGACCGGCTGCGGTGGCAGCAAGAACACCATTCAGATCGCCGTTCCCAACGACGCAACTAACGAGGCACGCGCTCTGCTGCTGCTGGAAGAAAACGGCATCATCAAGCTGACCGACGGTGTGGGTATCGCCGCTACCAAGCAGGATATCGCCGAGAACCCCCACAACGTGGAGATCGTGGAGGCCGAAGCGGCACAGCTGCCCAACCTGCTGAAGGATGTGGATTACGCCGTGATCAACACCAACTATGCCATTCCCGCCGGCCTGAATCCTGTGAAGGATTCTCTGGTGATCGAGGGCTCTGCTTCGGCTTATGTGAATATCCTGGCCTGCAAGGAGGGCAACGAGAAGAGTGGCAAGATCAAGGCTCTGGCTGCGACTCTGGAGAGCAAGCAGGTGGCTGATTTCATCGCTGAGAAGTACAGTGGCTCTGCTGTTGGTGTGACCCAGAATCCCGGCGACGGCTATGACGCTACGGTGGACTATGCAGCTTTGAAGGGTGAGACCATCCGTGTTGGTGCTTCTCCCAGCCCTCATGCTGAGATTCTGGAGATCTCCAAGGAACTGCTGGCTGCCAAGGGTATTACGCTGGACGTGCAGACCTACAATGACTATGTTGTTCCCAACACCGTGGTGGAGGACGGCACACTGGATGCTAACTTCTTCCAGCATGAGCCCTACCTCGATGACTTCAACGCACAGAACGGCACCCATCTGGTGAAAGTGGTTGGCGTGCATGTGGAGCCTATGGGCCTCTACGGCGGCAAGCAGACCAATCTGGATGCACTGAGCAAGTAAGTAAGAGTACGCGGGAGAGGGGATACGACATGATTGAACTGAAAAACCTCTGTAAGTCCTTTGAGACGGCAGGAGGCAGAGTGGACGCCTTGAAGGACGTGACACTGACCATCGAGGACGGCAATATTTACGGCATCATCGGCATGAGTGGCGCCGGTAAGAGTACACTGGTGCGCTGCATCAATATGCTGGAGCGGCCTACCTCGGGAGAGGTGATCGTCAACAGGCAGAATTTGGGTCAGCTGACCCCTGCCCAGCTGCGCGCGGCGCGGCGGGACATCACCATGATTTTCCAGAAGTTCAATCTGCTCATGCAGCGCAACTGCCTGCAGAACATCTGCTTTCCTATGGAACTGAGCGGCGTAAAGAAGTCCGATGCGGAGAAGCGTGCCCGAGAGCTTTTGGAGCTGGTGGGTTTGCCGGACAAGGCTAAGGCCTATCCGGCACAGCTCTCCGGTGGTCAGCAGCAGCGCATCGCCATTGCCCGCGCGCTGGCGACCGATCCCAAGGTGCTGCTGTGCGATGAAGCCACCAGTGCTCTGGACCCCAACACTACGCAGTCCATTTTAGGTCTGATCCGGGACATCAACCGTAAGCTGGGCATCACCGTGGTGGTGATCACCCACCAGATGAGCGTGGTGAAAGAGATCTGCACCCATGTGGCCATCCTCGATGATGGTGAGGTGGTGGAAAACGGTCTGGTTTCCACGGTGTTTGCCGCACCTAAGTCGGCGGCGGCACGGCGTCTGGTGTTCCCCGGCGCAGTGGATACCAAGGTGTCCGACCCGGCGCAGGAGCGCCGCGCCCGACTTGTTTTTCTGGATGCTAAAGCCACCGGCATACCGCTGGTGGCGCGGCTGGCGGTGGAGTATGGCATTATGGCCAATGTGATCTCTGCCACCACGCAGGCTCTTTCGGAAGAGGTGTACGGCGGTATGCTGCTGGGCATCCCTGCCGGTCAGTTCGACCGGGCTGCGGAGTTTCTTCGTACGTTCCCCAATATTCAGTTCGAGGAGGTAAGCGAACATGTATAAAGACCTCTTTTCTCCGGAATCTGTGGCGCAGGCACTGGACTGCTTGCAGACAGAGATCCCTTTTGCTATCTGGGAAACCTTCTATGTGACCGTGCTGGCCACAGCACTGTCGCTGGTGATCGGCCTGCCTTTGGGCGTACTGCTGGTAGCCGGTGAGAAAGACGGCGTTCTGCCCCTGCCGGCGTGGCTTTTATCCGTCTTAAATGTGATCATCAACCTGCTGCGCTCTGTACCTTTCCTCATCCTGATGATTATGGTGTTCCCCTTGTCCCGCCTGTTGATCGGCACTTCCGTGGGTACGACAGCGACGATCGTGCCGTTGGTGGTGGCGGCATTCCCGTTCATCGCGCGTTTGGTGGAGGGGAGTATCCGTGAGGTGGACAGCAATATCATCGAGGCGGCCCAGAGCATGGGCGCCACGCCGATGCAGATCATCTGTAAGGTGATGATTCCCGAAAGTGTTCCCAGCCTTATCTCCAATGTCACCATCGCACTGACCACGATTCTGGGCTACTCCGCCATGAGTGGTATTATCGGCGGCGGCGGCCTGGGCAAGATCGCCATTGATTACGGTTACTACCGCTATAAGTATCTGGTGATGTTCGTGGCGGTGATCCTGCTCATCATTATGGTGCAGATTTTCCAGACGGTGGGTACGAAGCTGGCTGCCAAGTGTGATAAGCGCCTGAAGGGCTGATACCTTATATAATATAAAATTATAAGAAAAGAACGCTGCAGTTTTTGTGAACTGCAGCGTTCCTTTTTGCGCAGGAAAAGATTAACGGGGGTAAGACCCTTTACATCCGGGAAATAATTGGATATAATAGGATGTCATAATGCAGAAAGGAGAGAAACAGGTGAAGATCAACCAAATCAAAGTAGGCGCTGTGCTCTCTTATATTTCCATGGGCTTGAGTACCATCATTTCCATGGCTTATACACCGATCATGATTGCGCAATTGGGCGATAGTGAGTTCGGCGTATATAATCTGGTACTGCCCATTATTTCCTATTTGAATCTCTTGAGTTTCGGACTTGGCAGTGCCTATGTGCGCTACTATTCCCGGGCGAAAGTGGAGGACGACAAGAAGGGGATGGCCCGGATCAACGGCATGTTTTTGGTGACTTATCTCTTCCTCGGCGTGCTGGTACTGGCCATTGGATTTTACCTTTCTATGCACGGCTCGATCATCTTCGGAAAGAAGCTGACGCCGTCGGAGATCGCTCTGGGTGAAAAATTGCTGCGGATCATGACGGTGAACGCGGCGGTCTATTTCCCAATCAGTGTCTTTGAATCCCATGTGACCATTCACGAGCAGTATTTCTTTCAGAAGATGGTGAACATGGGCAAGCAGGTGCTCAACCCGCTGATCATGATTCCGCTGCTGCTGATGGGCTATCGCTCTGTGACGCTGACGGTGACGGCACTGATTTTTACCCTTTTGAGCGGCCTTATCAATATTATTTACTGCCTGCGCAAGCTCCATATGCCCTTTGATTTCCGCCACTACGATTTCGGCTTGATGAAAGAGATGATGGGCTACACGGTCTATGTCTTTATCGGTATCGTGGTGGAGAATATCAACTGGAGTATTGACCGATTGATGATGGGCTGGGTACACGGTACCACGGCAGTGACGGTGTATACGGTGGCTTCGCAGCTGAATGTGTACTATCTGTCGTTCTCCAATGCAGTGACCAATGTGCTGACCCCCCGTGTCCACCGTATGGTGGCCGAACATCAGCCGCGCAAGGAGCTGACAAAGCTCCTCACCAAGGCGGGCCGTTTGCAGTTTATTCTGCTGGCGTGTATCTTCCTGGGCTTCGTGGCAGTGGGTGAGCCGTTTGTGGTGCTCTGGGGCGGCGATGAGCAGTTCCGGGTGGACTACATTGTGACGCTGCTGCTGTTTGCCTCTACCATATTCCCGGCCACCCAAACGGTGGGTATCGAGATCCAGCGAGCGATGAATATGCACAAATTCCGCTCGATTGCGTATCTCATCGTTGCTATTATCAATGCGATTTTGCTGATCCCGGCATGTTATCTGTGGGATGGTATAGGCGCGGCAGGCTGTGTGCTGCTGACAACCTTGGGTGGCCAGGTAGTTTTGATGAACTGGTATTACTATAAGAAAATCGGCCTTAATATTCCATGGTTCTGGAAGAAAATCTGCCAGCTGCTGCCGTCTATGATCATTCCTGCGGTAACAGCGATATGTATTGCTATTTTCGCGCATGTGAACAGCTATCTGGGGATTGCCCTGTGGGGTATGGTGTTTGTTGTGGTGTATGCGGCCAGCCTGTGGATGTTTGGCATGAATCGATTTGAACGTGAGCTGATCGCCGCACCGATGCGGCGTATCTTCCACCGGCGGTAAAGAGAGGGGGAGGGCGTATGGCCCGGAAAAACGGCAGGAATACCAAGGGGCGGATCGTATCCGCCGCGTGGAAACTGTTCTACGATCAGGGGTATGAGAATACCACAGTGGAGGACATTATCGCTGCCTCCGGTACGTCTAAGGGTTCCTTCTACCACTATTTTGAGGGGAAGGATGCATTGCTGGAGACGCTGTCCCTTATCTTTGATGAAAAATATGAGGAACTGGAAGAACAGATGGATCCGGATACGGACACAGTGGAGACGCTGCTCTTCCTTAACCGGGAGCTGTTCACAATGATCGACAACAGTGTGCCGCTGGAACTGCTGGCACGCCTCCTGTCCTCCCAACTGGTGACCCGCGGGGAGAAACATCTGTTGGACAGAAACCGTACCTACTTCCGCCTGCTGCTGCGGATCGTCCGCCGCGGACAGGAGAGAGGAGAGCTGCGAAGCGACCTTTCTGCCAACGAGATCGTCAAGGGCTACGCCATGTTTGAGCGGGCACTGATGTACGATTGGTGTTTGGTCGGCGGAGAATACGCTTTGAGCCGCTACAGCGCCCTCATGATGCCCACATTTTTGGAGGGATATCGCTGTCGAGAAAAATAATTTTTATCGACATAGTTTTGTTTCTTTAAATCGTCTAGTCTGAAACCATTGCAATTACAATAAAAAATGAGATTTTAAGAGAACTCGGTACGGAATTAGTTCTGTACTGAGTTCTCTATTTACGTCTAGTAAAAGTTATGGTATAGTATGCCTAACAAAAAAGATCGTGTTTATTTGAGAGGAGAATTTGAGCATGAGTAGTGCACAGGTTTGTATTGTTTTGGCCATTGTCCTATACTTGATGGGTATGGTCTATGTAGGTGTTCGCTGCTCCAAGAAGAGTGCCGGCGGCAGCGGTGAGTTCTATCTGGGCGGCCGCAGCCTTGGCCCGGTGGTCACGGCGATGAGCGCTGAGGCCAGTGATATGAGCTCCTGGCTTTTGATGGGCCTGCCCGGTGTGGCCTACTTTACCGGTGTTGCCAACGCTGCATGGACAGCCGTTGGGCTGGCGGTGGGCACCTATTTGAACTGGCTTCTGGTGGCAAAGCGGCTGCGGATCTACTCTGAGGAGATCAATGCTATTACGCTGCCGGAGTTCATCTCCAAGCGTTTCAAGGACGATAAGCGAATCCTGTTGGGCATTGCTGCATTGCTGATTCTGGTGTTCTTCATTCCCTATACGGCCTCCGGTTTTGCGGCAGTGGGTAAGCTCTTTAACAGCCTTTTTGGCTTTGACTATATGACCACGATGGTCATCGGTGCTGCTGTCATTATTCTCTACACCATTATGGGTGGTTTCCTGGCAGTGTCTACCACGGATCTCATCCAGAGCATCGTGATGACCATTGCTCTCGTCATTGTACTGGGCTTCGGTATCAGCGTGGCAGGCGGCTGGGATGCCGTGTGTGAGAACGCAAAGGCGATCCCCGGCTACCTGAGCATGACAGAGGTGGGCAATATCAAGACCGGCGAGACCGGTACTTACAGCATCATCAGCATTATCTCCACCATGGCGTGGGGCCTTGGCTACTTTGGTATGCCCCACATTCTGCTGCGCTTCATGGGTATCTCGGATCCTAAGAAGGTCAAGACCTCCCGTCGTATTGGCTCTATCTGGGTGGTTATCTCCATGACCGTGGCCGTGATTATCGGCATTGTAGGTTACTCCATGTCCAAGACCGGCAGCATCGTTACCTTTGATAATGCGTCTGCGGCGGAGGCAATCATTGTACAGATCGCAAATCTTTTGAGTACCCACGGCGTTGCGGCGGCTCTGGTAGCGGGTCTTATTCTGGCAGGTATTCTGGCCTCCACCATGTCCACAGCTGACTCTCAGCTGCTGGCAGCTTCCTCCAGCGTGTCTGAGGATCTGATCCGCGAGGTGTTCGGTGTGAAGATGTCTGCTAAGACCACGATGTGGGTGGCACGCGGAACCGTGATCGGCATCTCTGTTGTGGCTATGTTTATTGCGAGAAATCCCAACAGCTCCGTTTTCAGTATCGTCTCTTTTGCATGGGCCGGCTTCGGCGCTACGTTCGCACCGGTGATGCTGGCAGCGCTCTTCTGGAAACGTGCTAATCGCTGGGGCGCTCTGGCTGGTATGATCAGCGGCGGCATCATGGTCTTCGTCTGGCGTTACATGGTGCGTCCTCTGGGTGGTATCTGGGATATCTACGAGCTGCTGCCCGCCTTCCTGGTGGCGGTACTCTGCATCGTGGTGTTCTCTCTGGCTACCGGTAAGCCGGAGGAGGATACGGTCAAGACCTTCCACAAGGTCAGCGCCGCCTGCCGCGAAAAGTAAAAGAAACAAAAAAGAGACAGGCGCTCGCCTGTCTCTTTTTCTTATGAAATTTTCAGCGGCGGCGACCCTTGAAAGAGAAGCCGAATACAATACCGCATACGCCGCCCACGATGTGGGTCAGCTGGGAGACATTGTCCACACCGCTCAAGCCCGCCAGCAGCTCCTGTCCCAGATAGAGGATCACGACCAGAATGAGGGTGATGGGGATGCCGTCCTTTTTCATCTCTGTGAAGGAAGAGAGGACGATCATCATGAAAACCACACCGCTGGCCCCCAGCAGCGCTGTGCCGGGGAAGAAGATGAAGTGTACCAGACCCGTGACCAGTGCCGTAATCACGATGGCAAGGGTCAGACGACCTCCGCCGTATTTCTCCTCCAGCGCCGGACCCACCAGCAGTAAGAGAAGCATATTGCCCATGTAGTGGCTGTATCCGGAGTGACCCAGCACATGGCCGAAGAAACGGACATAGGTCAAGGGATCAGCCAGCGAGGAGCGGTAGACGGAGAAGAAGGCCGCCGTCGTGTAACCGTCGGTTACAACGCCCAGAACCAGTGCTGCCAGACTTAGCAGTGCAAAGCTGAGGATCACCGGGGCGTTAAATCGTATAACAAGTTTTTTCAAAGTGTAGATTCCTCTTTCTTCTGTGTTTCTCTGCTATTATAGCGTACAACACGGCGAATGTAAACAGGGGAGCGATTTCGCCAAAAGAAAAGGGGTTGCAATTCCTGTTACTATGTGGTAGGATAAAAACAATAACTGAATATCCCCTTTGAACTGCTGAGAATCTCAAAAGGAAACTGAGTGGGGAGGGGACTCTGGAGAATCCCATTCATTTGGGTGCCGAAGGTGCAAGGCTGTATGGCCGAATCTCTCAGGCAAAAGGACAGAGTGAGCTGCATTGCGTTGTGTTTTGTGGTTCGTCACGTTCTCCAGAGTTGCTGTTCAGCCAGCGACTCTTTTTTATTTTTAGGAGGAAGAAAGAAACATGGAAGCAACACTACTCAAGATCGTGTCGACGATCAACGCATACCTGTCTGACTACATACTGGTATTCCTGCTGCTGGGCTGCGGCCTCGTTTTTACCATTCGCACCCGTTTTGTGCAGGTTCGTTATTTTGGCGCGGGCATGCGCCGCCTTTTCGGTACGCTGTCTCTGCACGGTGGTAAGCAGGAGAGCGGCATGACATCCTTCCAGGCTCTGGCTACGGCCATTTCCGCGCAGGTGGGTACCGGTAATATCGTGGGTGCCTGTGGCGCTATTCTGGTCGGTGGCCCTGGTGCGATCTTCTGGATGTGGCTCATCGCTTTCTTCGGTATGGCGACGATTTATGCCGAGGCAGTGTTGGCCATCAAGACCCGCCATGTAGACGAAGACGGTACCATTCACGGCGGCCCTGTCTATTATATCAGAACTGCGTTTAAGGGTTCTCTTGGTAAGTTCCTGGCCGGCTTCTTCGCTATCGCCATTACTCTGGCACTGGGCTTCATGGGCTGTATGGTGCAGTCCAACTCCATCGGTGCCTCTTTCCAGACCGCCTTTGGCATCCCTTCTTGGGTTGTGGGTATCGTGCTGGTGGTCATCTGCGGGTTTATCTTCTTGGGCGGCGTGCAGCGTCTGGCTTCCGTGACGGAGAAGATTGTGCCGGTGATGGCAGTGATTTTCTTGTTGGGTTCTTTGGTGATTCTGATCGCCCATTATCGGTACATCCCCGAGACTTTCGGCATGATCTTCCGCTATGCCTTTGCGCCGAATGCCATCATCGGCGGCGGGATTGGCTCTGCACTGAAAATCGCTATCAGCCAGGGTGCAAAGCGTGGATTGTTCTCCAATGAGGCCGGTATGGGTTCTACGCCTCACGCACACGCAATGGCAAATGTGAAGGATCCCCACGAGCAGGGCATTGTGGCGATGATGGGTGTGTTCATCGATACCTTCGTGGTGCTGACGCTGAATGCACTGGTGGTTATTTCCACTCTCTATACGGCAGACGGCCCTCTGGCTGGTGGCTATGTGGGTGCTGTCACGGAGACCATCAATAAGACGAATCTGGCGCAGACCGCTTTCAGTGTGGTGTTTGGTCAGAACTTCGGCTCGATGTTCGTGGCAATCTGCCTGTTCTTCTTTGCTTTCTCTACTGTGCTGGGCTGGAACCTGTTCGGTAAGATCAATATGATGTACCTCTTTGGTAAGAAGGTTGTGCCTGTCTATACCGTTATGGCGCTGGTGTTCATCTTCCTGGGCAGCTGCCTGTCCAATGATCTGGTGTGGGAGCTGACGGATATGTTTAATAACCTGATGGTGATCCCCAACGTGTTGGCGCTGGTGGCCCTGTCTGGCGTGGTAGCCAAGTCCGTTCGTGATCTGAAAAATAAGGAGCTATATAAGTGAGTAAAGAGAGGGAAGCTTTCGTGAGCTTCCCTCTCTTTCTTTGAAAGCAGGTAAAAACTGTGAGAATAAAAAACTTAGGAAAAAATGAAAAAAGGTGTTGACAGATGGGGGTTCATGAGCTATACTAAACAAGTCGGCGGCACTGAGCAGTGCTTAAGACGAAAAGAATATGGGGGTATAGCTCAGCTGGGAGAGCGCTTGAATGGCATTCAAGAGGTCA
>JAHHSH010000058.1 GCA_020025345.1 Oscillospiraceae bacterium
TGAAAGGAAAGGGAAGTTACTTTGAACGATCAACTTTCTATCGCAGAAGCTCTGGGCAGTTTTCCACCCGAGGTGTGGTGCGGCACGATAGCAGGTATTGTGACCTTCGCTATCGAATTGGTACTTGTATCAAAAGGAATCATCTTTTCCGGGCGGAACAAACGGCTGGAAAAAGCAAGAAAAGCGGGACGGTGTGTGCTGGGCAAGCGGGTGCGATGCCATTATCGCGACAAAAGTTCGGACAATAAGACCTGTAACCGGAGATATGTTGCGCAGTACGAGTACACGCTCAATGGGAAAACCAAAACGAAGCAGATCACTTCACTGGGCTCAGAGCCGGGCTACACGATTTGGCTCTATTACGATGAAAAAGGAAGAGTTTTCACAGATGGACCCACTGCCAAGGATCTGCTGACGATTGTTCTTTATATCATCCCGGTTCTTGTAGCAGGTCTTGTACTTAAGGTTCTTGGCTTTGAACCTTAAACGATAAACATTTAAGGAGGACAACTATGAAAGGGTATTTGAAAACTACAACGCTTATTTTAGTTCTTGTTATGGCGCTTTCCCTTGCTGGCTGCGGTGGAAAAGGTGCTTCCACCACACAAGAGGGCACAGCAGGCAAGGAAGAGCAAACTGCCGGCCCAGCCGCATCTGAAGAGTACTTCGAATGGGATGGCAATCTGATTTCTGCACTGACGGAAAGCGGTATGAATCAGACCGAAATTGTCATCCCCAAGAGATGCACCGGATTCAGCGGCGAGATTTTTTCATCGGACGAATGCAAGGTCAAATCTGTTTCCTTTGAAAGTAATTCTGATTTTAACCTGAACAGCGGTTTTCGCCGCAGTGCTTCGTTGGAAGAGATCAAGCTGCCCAGCGGCCTTACCCAAATCTCCGACATGGAATTCTGGTGCTGCAGTGCCTTAAAGGAAATTACCATCCCGGCCGGTGTAACCGACATCGGCCAATATACCTTTCAGGATTGCCGAAATCTGGAAACCGTGGTTTTTGAAGGCGATTTAACCGAAATCAAGCCTAACACATTCAACTTTTGCCGCAGCTTAAATAAGATTGTTCTGCCGGATACTGTGACCAAGATCGACGAATATGCGTTTAGTGGCTGCAGTTCTCTGAAAGAAATCACCCTACCGACCGGACTGACCGAAATGGGTATTTCTGCGCTTGCCAACAACGGCGTGGAAAAAGTAATTGTTCCGCCGGAAGTGACACTGGAAAAGTGGGATTACTCTTCCTTTATACAGTCTGAGCATGATGTGGAAGTCTATGTTACAGAGGGGTCTTGGATGGACCAGAATTTTAAATCTGTGTTCGATGGTGCGTTCAATAAGCACTATACAGAGTAATTTATTTCCGCTGAAAACAAGAGCATAGAAAAGCCACAAGGCGCAACAGTTAGAAGCAGACTTCGAAGACCTCCATAGGAAAAATTTCATACCAAGCTAAGCAGGTGTCGGGAACGTTCCGACACCTGCTTTTTCTATTTATTGCAGGCCGTCCCTATTCTTTCCGGAGCTGACGGGGCAGTTCCCGACCGGGGACACGATCAAAGCACACATCATATCCCGCGTCCTTTACAGCTGCAAATTTAAAATAGATGTCACCGTCTTCCGCATCATAAAATGGTTGACATCCCGCTAGAAAAGGAAATCCGTGAGAACCCGCAGGATTGCCGCTCCAGCGCCTAAAAAAGAAGATACGGTACAGCCCCAAACAGGGCTGTACCGTATCTTTCAAAACTTCCTTATGGGGCGTAACCATTCGTCACGCCGTTGCTTTTTTCTGCCATATTCAGTTGAGACCGTTGGCCTGCAGATTCTTCCGATAGCCCTCGTTCTCCACGAACAGCTCGCCGGTATACGGCTTTCTGCCGGTCTTCTTCATCGTCCGCAGCATGTACACGAATACGCCCAGATTGAAGAGGAAGGCCGCCACACTGAGAACGCCCCATGCGTGGGGGTCATAGGTGGCCTCGATGGAGAAGGCGTCCATCGCCCGGTAATCTACGGCCAGAGAGAACATACCGAACAGTGCCAGCGTCTGGGCACGGTGCTGCAGCCAGACACCCCGCTGCAAGAATGCCTCGGCCAGCGTGCAGGAGAGCAGCAGCGCGATACCTGCGTACATGGCACGGGTGGAAATGCAGTTATAGCAATAGGCAGCGTTCCACAGATCGTAGGCCACGATCCAGAACCAGAGCTGATCCGGCCAGACCATATCCCGGGAGCGGGTCTTTGCCACGCGGATGCCGACCCAGCCGGTCATGGTGAGCAGCAGCAATACGCCGGCGGCAGCATTGAAGAGGTTCCAATAGCCGCCCAGCAGCGTCAGTCCCGCCTCATCGACGGTCATGGTCTTGTAGGTCATAAAGACCTCGATATCCCGGTACACCGCCTCGGCGATGTTGATGCCCAGAATCGCCACCGGGAAATACATGGCAAACTTGGTATCCCCCAGCTTCGTGTGGCGGATCAGCAAAAAGCCCCACACGCCCATGAGAGCGGAAATGGTCTTGACCGTGCCAAACCATGTCTTGGAAGAAGGGCTGCCCACCACGCCCATGGCGATCAGCACCAGCAGCACCACGGGCACCACGACGTACATGATCACAGATGCCGCCTTACTCCGGCGCGTGATCTCATTGAGGAGAACGAGCACTGCCACCAAAACAAGGAATCCGATGATATTTGTCAGATGATAACCTGTAAAAAAGAACATGGGTCACCCCGCCTTTCGATCAGAGTTGGATGGAAATATCGCTGATGGGATAAGACTTGCAGGAGTGGATGTAGCCGTACTTCTCGTCGGCCTTGCGCAGCATCATGCCCTTGGACAGGAACACCTTGCCGGAAACCAGCTGCACACGGCACAGGCTGCACTCGCCGCAGCGGCAGCACACATTCATGCGCACGCCGGAGCGCTCCAGTGCGCACAGCAGCGGCTCATTGGCACGGGCCTCGATGACACGATCGCCGTTGACGGTGACCTTGAACACCTCGTTGCCGGTGAGCTGCTCGGGCCAGCCGGCCTCCTTGGTGATGTCCTTGGCAGCGCCGAACATCTCACGGCGGATATTCTTATGGGGAACGCCCAGCTTCTCCAGCTGTGTCACGCAGAAAGCATTCATGATCTCCGGGCCGCAGATATAGGCCGTACGCTCGGCGTAGTCCGGTGCCAGCTCACGGATCAGCTCCGCGGTGATGAAGCCCTTGGCACCATCCCAGACGGCATCCTCATCAGAAACCACCAGATAATAGCGGAAATTCTCGAAGTTCTCACTCATGCGGGTCAGCTCCTCATGGAAGAACGCCGCATCCTTATTACGGCAGCCATAGAGCAGCACCATGTCGCGCTCCAGACCTGCCTGGGTCACCTCGCGAACCATGCTCAGGAAGGGGGTAATACCACTGCCACCGGCCAGCATCAGCATCTTGGGGCTGTGGAACACCGGCTGATAATGGAATACGCCGGAGGGGCAGGAAGCCTCGAACTCATCGCCTACCTTGGCGCGATCCAGCATATAGTCGGACACAAAGCCCTGCACGGCACGGGCCACGGTGATCTCGTAGTAGGCGCGCTGACGGGGAGAGGAGCAGATACTGTAGGGTCTGCTGGTGCGGACGCCGTCGATCTCCGTGAAGATGTTCAGATACTGACCTGCCTCGAAGGGGGGCAGATAGCCGGTCTTGGAGGAGAAACGGAACACCTTGCCGTTGGTGCCTTCCTCAAAGATATCGGTCAGCACCAGATGCAGGATCTTGGGGTGATGATATTTCAATACGGCGGCGGCCTGATCCTCACCGGTCAGCTGATCCGGGGAGGTCTCCCGCAGGACCTTGATTTCGTTGAGGACTTCTTCGCCGTGTACCAGCGTACCCAAAAGGGTTTCTTTAATAGACTTTCCCATAATTAAACCTCCTTGGCAACTCTGGTTGCCACTGTATCTGCGTAGGTATAGTTGGGGCCAAAGCCGCAGGCGTTGACCCAGCCGCTGGCAAATTCCAGACCTTCCATCTTGCTCTCGCTGGGGAAGAAGAACACGGACTGCCGCAGATCCTGCTCATAGCCATAGATGGCGCCGTGGGGATGGTTGAGATAGCGCATGTGGGTCAGAGGCGTTGCCACCTCCATCTCCTCAATGTGGGAGGTGAAGCCGGGATACATCTTCTCAAGACGCGCCACGATGCGGCGGCCTGCCTCATACTTCATCTCATAGTACTGCTCCGGGGGCAGCTTCTCCCACTCCTCGGCGTACTTCAGCGTACCGGCGGTGATGATGGAGGTACCCTCGGGGGAAACCTGACGATCATCCACGGTGTAGCAGGTAGCGACCAGCGGATCGTTCTCCGGCAGCAGCTTGTAGGCGTCCTTGCAGTCGGCGGTAGCATCCAGACTCTCGTAGTTCAGCGTGAAGGACGTATTGAAGCCGATCTCCTCGGGCGGGCAGTCCAGACCGATGAAGCAGGTGATGGCAGAAATACCCACGGTGTAGGGCTTGAGATACTCACGGGCAGCCTCGGGCACGTCCTTGGGATCCATCAGCGTGCCATAGGTAGCGATGGGGGAAATGTTGGAGATGATCTTCTTGGCGCGATACTCATTGCCAAACTCATCCCGCACGCCTACGGCCTTGCCGTTTTCCACAAGGATCTTATCAATGCCGCAGTTCATCTGTGCCACGCAGCCCATGCGCTTGGCGGCCTCCAGAATGGCCTGATTCATCATCATGGAAGTGCCGCGCAGGTAGTAGGGCTTATCCTCCATGTAAATATAGGTGCACTTGGCCAGAATGGACCAGGGGAAACGCTCGGGGGTCATACCCATGAAGCACCAGTACACGTTCAGCGCCAGCTGCAGCTTCTTATTGTTGGGGAAGAACTCGTCCAGAACCTCCTGGCTGCTCTTCAGACCATAGTTGGCCAGCGTGGGGTACATCTTGGGGAAGCCCTTCTTCATGAAGAACTTCTTGAGATCGCCGGGCTCACCGGTGCTCTCAGCGCTCTTGGCAGCGAAGGCTCCAGCCTCCTCCACAAAGCGATACAGCGTATCGAAGTAGCGCTGGATGTTCTCCTTGTCCGCGGGGAACTCCTTCTGCAAAAAGGCGATGCACTTGGCACGATCCACAGGGATGCTGATGCCGGTGCCGTCGGGGAAGTTCACACGGTACAGCTCCTCGATCTGGATCCACTCGATCTCCTTCTCGATGCCATAGCGGCGGAACTGCTCACGCAGGGGGCCGGGCTTCTCCGGCGTGCCCATGTGGCTGAGCTGGTGCAGAGCAACCTCAAACTCAAACCGACCACGACGAAAGCTGGTGCCGCAGCCGCCGGGGATGTTGTGCTTTTCAAAGAGAATGGTCTTCTTCCCTTTTTCGGCCAGTGTGGCAGCCGCAGCAAGGCCGCCGTTGCCTGCACCGATGACGATTACATCATAATTATTCATGTGCAATATCTCCTATTCTGGGCAAGGCCCGTGTAATGATAAAGCAGTCCGTCACTGCTCAATTCAAAAAGAGAGGGGAAAATTCAAAGCGAATGCCGCCGTTGGCAAAAGTAAGATAGAGGGCGCAGCCCAGCAGTGCCAGATTGATGAGCATCAACACGACCTGAACGTTCTGCTTCTTGGTCCAGAGGACAAACTTGGCAAAGCGCTCACTGTGGTACTCCCGCTCAAACCAGTTCTTGGCGCCGATCTGCATCCAGCCGCCGATGGCCAGAGAGTTGGCCCGCAGCACCAGCCACATACCAAGGCCGCCATAGACGCCCATCTCCAGCGTGCAAAGAGAGCCCAGAATGGGTGCCAGCAGGAAACCGACGTGCATCAATGCCACGGAGTCACTGAACTCATTGGTGACGAAGATCCAGTTCCACAGGGTGTAGGCCGCCACAAAGCAGATGGTCACCGCAGGCACCACGCCCTCGGCCAGATAGAACTTACCGAAGGGGGCGTCGAACTGCCACAGACCGCGCAGCGTAACCACGGCAAAGGCCAGCACGAAGCCGCTGATGGCGTTGCAGTAGCGCTTATAGCGCAGCAGGTCGGTGAAGGTGGCCTCCAGAATGTTGACAATCAGCATGAGCATGATGATGTCCACATAGACCTGGGGATTGAACAACTCCAGCGCCGCAAAGACGATGAGAATACGCATGGTCAGCAGCGTTGTCAGCTTCAATTTCTCGAAGAACACGGGTTTTGCAAGGATCAGTACCAGGATACAGGGAATGACGATACAGGGGATGTTGCCCTCTACCGGATAGAAGGTACTCAGCAGTGCCAGACCGGTGATGGCCGCCGTAAAGAGAACCCATTTAATCAGGATGTCCGCTTTACCGCTTTGGATGGTAACTTCAGTTTTCATTGTGATTCCTCCTTAGATATAATTGTAATTAGCTGTCTCTCCACAGCGAATTTCCGAGAAAAGAAAGATTGCAGTCGCGGGGGATTTTCGATATAATGGATAAAATGAGGAAAGGAGCGATAGACATGTCTGCATCGGAGATTACCAAACAGGCAATCATCCACAGCACCAAAAAGTTGGCATCGGAGAAGCCCTTCCAAAAAATATCGGTTCTTGAGATCGCTCGTCATTGCGGCATCAACCGAAATACCTTCTACTACTATTTCACCGACAAATACGATGTCGTCCAGTGCATCTTTGACCAGGAGATCTCTCCCGTTCTCCAGCCCCATTTTCAAAACGGTGGACTGGCCGACAGCGTCAGTGCGCTGTGTAACCATATGAAGAATGAGAAGGCGCTGTATGTCCGGCTTTTGGAGGACAACGGTCATCACTGCCTCCGGGATCTGCTGGTGCAATACTATACGGACTTTCTGATCCATAAGGCCCAGCAGCACTTCGAGCAGCACCAGATGCCGGATCAGCACCAGGAGATCGCCGCCCGTTTCTACGCCCACGGTACGGTGGGTATGATCGGCGACTGGGCCTCCCGCGGCATGAAGATCGACAGCACGCTGGCGACCGGCCTCATCGCCCTCTCCGCTCAGGAGAAGTTCTTCGTGTAACAGCACTTCTCTGTCGAGATCGTTATTTTTCTATCGATCTCGTCCTTATATTATTAAATTTTTAACAATATGAATACAGTCAAAATTTTTTTCTGTCTGTATTTTAGGCAGAAATGAAATTCTGCTCAAAAATTGCCATTGCTGCAGCGCTGTTATTGACACCCGCGACAATAGATGCGCACAAAACAAAAGGGTACATTGCAGAATTTTCATTCTGCAATGTACCCTTTTTCATTGATCAGAGCGGTAAGCTCTGTTTAAATTAGTCTTCAGCCTGACCCAGCATCAGGAAAGCGTTCCAGGGACTTCCTTCCCAAGCAGACCCAAATGTGGGCGCGGCCAGCACTTCGGGATAGTTGTAGGGAGGGGTCTTGGTGTTGCTGCGGGGGCGGATGTCCATCATGGTGTTGTTCGTCTTGTTCATAAGCGCACGTCCTTTCTCTTTTATCCATGTATTTCCTTTTCTTTACAACCTAAGAATACTACATTGCGCGCAACAAGTAAAGCGAATATAAGTCATGTGAACAATGACTAAATGGAATGTGTATTTTCACATAAAAGGCTCGCACATCCTCCCCATCTCTTCATTTACTTTAACCATACATCTTCCACTATATTTCGGAATACGCCTTTATTACACACATTCTCCCTTCAAACTGCCCAATTTGTTTTTATCGGCGTTTTAACGATTCTTTCCCCTTGACTTCTCTCTTGCATATACGCTATAATCACCATAACATGAGTGTAATGATTAGTTTTTATATCTATCATACAAAATAGGAATGGAAGTGACGACTGTGGAAACAGGAAAATACGAAGTGCTGCTGCAGGTAGCGGATCTGGGAAATCTGACGCACGCCGCCGAAGCATTGGGCTACACGCAATCTGCCGTAAGCCGCATCGTTGCAGATCTGGAAAAGGAGTGGGATGTACAGCTTTTGCTTCGTGGGCGAAACGGCGCCAAGCTGACCACCGCAGGCGAGGAGATCCTCCCCCGTCTGCGCGCTGTCTGTAACGCCCAGCGGGAGCTGGAGGAGCAGATCGGCCAGCTGCACGGTCTGACCTTCGGTACGGTACGGATCGGGTCCTTCCCCAGTGCCTCCATGCACTGGCTGCCCAAAATCATCAAATCCTTCCAAATGGAATATCCCGACATCCAGTTTGAGGTCATCAACCGTGTCGAATACCGCGGCATTGAGGATATGATCACCGCAGGACGGGTGGATTGCGGCTTCATCGCTCTCCCCTGCGCCTCCAATCTGGAAACTATCTTCCTCCACAGAGACCGCCACATGGCGGTGGTGCCGGAGAATCATCCTCTGGCCAAGGCAAAAAGCTATCCCATCTCGCGTTTCGGGGAGGACCCCTTCATCAAGCTGGAGGACAAGCGCGACCGGGAGGTCTCGGAATTTCTGGAGCGCTACCATGTCAAGCCGAACGTGCGCTATCGAGGCAATGACGACTACACCATCATGTCCATGGTTGAAAACGGTCTGGGCGTCAGTTCGCTGACGGAGCTGGTGCTGCAGCGCACACCGTTCCATATCGCCGTGTGCCCGTTGGATCCGCCGCAATACCGCGACATCGGCATTGCTGTCCGCTCTTTTGACGCCCTTTCCCCTACCGCCAAGCATTTTGTGGACTATGTGGAGGGTTGGGCCAAAAACGAAATGCTGTAACAGTGCCTGCATCCTCCGTATCTGCTGACGCTGATACTATATTATAATAGGTATAGGAAAAGCCTCCGATTCGCCTAATACGAATCGGAGGCTTTCTATTACGATTGCAGGAGCATCCCTGCCTCACTTCTTTTAAGCAGCATTCTCGCCGGAAACAGAAACGTTCACGCGGCTGCCAAACAGACGGTTCAGCACAACGCTGACGAGCACCATTGCCGCGGCAACGCACACCCAGCCCATGCCGACGGCGTAGAAGGGCAGCATATGCAGCACCTTGCTGACAACGCCCATGGGGACCTTCAGATTCTCCAGTGCGAAGAGAACGCTGACCACGCTCACAGCACCCACGGTGCAGGGATAGACGAAGCGGTTATTCTGCAGCCACTTGTTGCACAAACCGAGAACGATCAGAACGATGGCCACGGGATAGATCGCATTGAGCACGGGGACAGAGATGCTCAGGATGGTATTGAGGCCCTGATTGCAAACGGCAAAGGAGAATACGACGATACCCATAGCCCACTGGCGATAGCTAAACTTGCTGGTCAGCGTGGAGAAATACTGAGCGATGGAGGTGATGAGACCCACGCAGGTAGTCAGGCAGGCCAGCGTGAAGATCGTTGCCAGCAGGACAGCACCGGTATTGCCAAACAGCTGATGGACGATGCAGCGCAGCGTCCAGGCACCGTTCCCCTGCAGAGAATACACAGCGGAGGACTTCATGCCCATGTAGGAGAGCATCCCGTAAACCAGTGCCAGGATGCTGCCGGCAAACACGCCGGCGCGGACGGTGTAGCGCATCACGTCCTTGTGCTCCGTCACCTGCATGGAGCGCAGGGTGGTAGCGATCACCAGACCGAAGTTCAAGGCAGCGATGGCATCCATGGTGTTGTAGCCTTCCAGGAAGCCGGTCACCAGAGCAGCGTCCTGGTATGCGGGCTGGGGCTCTGCCACGCCGGTTGTGCCATTGAACAGGAAGCAGAAGAACAAGCCCGTGAGCAGGATCAGCAGACTGGGGGTCAGGAACTTACCGATACGGTTCACCAGTTTGTTGGGCGTCAACACCAGCCAGCCGGCGATCAAGAAAAATGCCAGAGAATAGAGCAGCATAAACAAACGGAACGATGCGCCCTCGGGCAGGTAGGGAGCGATGGCCATCTCAAAGGGCACAGACGCAGCTCTGGGGATGCCCAGGCCGGGGCCGATGGAGAGGTAGATCAGAACCGTGAACACCATGGCAAAGCGGGGATCCACTTTTTTTGCCAGCTTATCCAGACCGCCGAACTCCGCCACAGCCACAACACCCATGACCGGCAGCACCACAGCCGTCACCAGAAAGCCCAGCAGAGCCAGAGGTGTATGGTCACCTGCGTTTTGTCCCAGGAAGGGAGGGAAGATCAAGTTGCCCGCGCCAAAGAACAACGAGAACAGCATAAAGCTGACCAACAGCATGTTTTTCTTTCCCAGTTTCATAATGATTTCCTCCAATACTCTTCTTACCTGCGTCCGTGTGTTGGCGCGGCACAGACAGAAGCTCTTATACTCGAATTTTTGAAAAGCGGCAACAAAAAAATCGCCCTTCTCAACAGAAGGACGATTGAAAAACCGCGGTACCACCTTGCTTCCGGATAAAATCCGGCACTCATTTGCATCCAACAATGCAACTCACCTGTAACGGGGCTTGACTCCGGCGCACCTACTTAGTTCAGTTTGCTTCTCGGGGATGATTTCATGCATTCGGCTCACCTGACAGTTCACACCAACCACTGTCTCTCTGAAAAAGACTTACCGACGACTACTTGTTCCCGGTCAACGAATTTGTTTATTTTACTTTTGTTGAATGCATTATAGCACTGCATTTTTTAAAAAGCAAGCCCCCGGCGCCACTTTTTCAGAAAATTTATTTTACATACATTTCCCCGTAGAAAACATAGAATTTCTCATGTTACGCATCATTTTTCAAATATTATCTGGATTTATTTGCATGTCCGTTCTCCCTGCGCGTGAGAATTTTCAAAATTT
>JAHHSH010000059.1 GCA_020025345.1 Oscillospiraceae bacterium
TGGATCTCGGCCTTCCGGATATGGATGGCATGGAGGTAATCCGTAATATCCGCAGCTGGTCGAATATGCCCATCATTGTCATCAGTGCCCGGAGTGAGGACAGTGATAAAATCGAGGCATTGGATGCCGGTGCCGATGATTATCTTACAAAACCCTTTTCGGTGGAGGAGCTGCTGGCGCGTCTTCGGGTCACGCAGCGCCGACTGAGTCTGATGCCGGGGGAATTTGAATCCTCGTCTGTCTTTACCAATGGGCAGCTGCGCATTGATTATTCTGCCGGGTGTGCCTGGCTGAACGATGAGGAACTGCACTTAACGCCCATTGAGTATAAACTTCTCTGTCTGCTGTCCAAAAATGTAGGCCGCGTGCTGACTCATACTTATATCACGCAGCATGTCTGGGGACGGAGCTGGGACAATGATGTATCTTCTCTGCGGGTATTTATGGCGACTTTGCGCAAGAAGCTGGAGTCGGCACCCGATTCGCCCCAGTATATCCAGACCCATGTGGGCGTGGGCTATCGGATGGTGCGTGTGGAGTAGTGAGAATTTTCCTTTTGAACAGGTTATAAAAGGGCTGTAAAATAATTCTGCTTGTCAGAGAAAGCCCTGATTAAACTGCATAATTTTTGCCGCATTGCGCATCCTATGGATGATAGGGAGGCGATTTTATGCAGGAAGAACCGAAAACCAAGAACGAAGAGACGAAGGATACACCCCAGCAGCAGATCGTGGAAATGGGTTCCACTGTTATTAGGAACAGCCGTGGTACCATCCACTGCTTGACCATCATCGGTCAAATCGAGGGACATACAGTGGCGCCCGGTAACGCGAAGACCACCAAGTATGAGCACGTTTTACCCTTACTGGCCGGAATCGAGGCTTCGGAGGACATTGACGGGCTGCTGCTTCTCCTCAACACGGTGGGCGGTGACGTAGAAGCCGGCTTGGGCATTGCCGAAATGATTGCCGGTATGAAAAAGCCCACGGTGACACTGGTGCTGGGCGGCGGACACTCCATCGGCATCCCGTTGGCAGTGTCGGGCAAGGTGACGATGATTGCCCCCTCGGCCTCCATGACCATCCACCCGGTGCGTATGTCCGGCACAGTGATCGCGGCGGCGGAGACCTACCGCTATTTTGAGCGGCTGCAGGAGCGAATCATCGGCTTTGTGGCAGATCACGCGGATATCAGCGCTGACCGATTCCGGGAGCTGATGCTGCAAAGCGGCGATATGGCCAACGATGTGGGCACAGTGGTTTACGGCGAAGAGGCGGTACAGGAAGGATTGATGGATCGTGTGGGTACGCTTCACGACGCTTATGAGTGCCTTTATGAGATGATCGGAGAAAAAAGAGAATAGAAAAGCGGGCGTCACCAAGACGCCCGCTTTCATTCTGCTGGAAAAGGGACATTTTCCGGTGGGGGAGTATATTATTTTCTTGAAAAAATCGTGCTTGGCTGATATACTAAATTAGTTATCGTATGCATCAACGAATGAGGTGAAGCACATTGTACTTAAAAGCACTGGAAATTCAGGGGTTTAAATCATTTCCCGATAAGACGGTGTTGAATTTCGGCGAAGATATTACGGCAATCGTAGGCCCCAACGGCAGCGGAAAATCGAATATTTCCGACGCCATTCGTTGGGTCATGGGCGAGCAGAGCAGCCGCCAGCTGCGCGGCGCCAAGATGGAGGACGTGATCTTCGGCGGTACAGAGAAGCGCAGCCAGATGGGCTTTGCGCAAGTTACGCTGGTGATGGACAATACCGAACATATTTTTAACCGTGACGAGGCAGAGGTGGCAGTGACACGCCGCTACTACCGCAGCGGTGAATCGGAGTATTATATCAACAAGCAATCCGTCCGATTGAAGGATGTGAATGAGCTTTTCATGGATACCGGTATGGGCCGTGAGGGTTACTCTATCATCGGCCAGGGCAAGATCGACGAGATTTTGTCTGTCAAGAGCGGCGAGCGCCGTGAGATCTTTGAAGAGGCTGCCGGTATCTCCAAGTTCCGTCACCGTAAGGAGGAGTCGGAGCGCAAATTGGAGCGCACAGAGGAAAATCTGGTGCGCATCAACGATAAGATTTCTGAGCTGGAATTGCAGGTAGAGCCGCTGCGTAAGCAGTCGGAAACGGCGAAAAAATACTTGATCCTCCGGGATGAGATGCGCGTGCTGGAGATTTCCGTGTGGCTTGAAAATTTGCAGACGGTGCGTGCCTCGGCGCTGAAGCTGGAGAGTGATCTGCGCACGGCGCAGGAAGATCAGAAACAGGCGCAGGCGGCGCTGGATGAAGTATATGCCGAAAATGACCGCTGCAATGAGCAGGTGCGTCAAAACGATATGAGCGCTGAACAGCTGCGCACGGAGATGGGCGAGATAGAAGGCCGGATTTCCGAGGAGGAGGCCGCAGTGGCCGTTTTGAAAACGGACATCGGCCACCACGAGGAGTCCATTCTCCGCTTGGAGGAGGAGCTGAAATCCAGTACCCTGCGCACAGAGACGCTGCAAAACCAAGTGGACAGTGCCAATACCCGCATCAGTGAGATCGACGGACAGGTGCAAGTGCTGGAGCAGGAAGTGGAGCAGCTTCTCACGGAGATTCGCCAGCTGGCAGAGAGTGCCGGCAGTGCCGAGCAGGAGACAGAGACGCTGCGTGCCCGCGAGGCCTTGGAACTGGCGGCAGCCGGTGAGGGAAAGGCAGAACTCTCCGCACTGGAAACAGCCGTCCGGGAGGTAGCGGAGCGCCGCAGCAATTTGGAAACAGAACTGGCTGACGCACAGGAAAAGCTGCAAGTGAGCGAGGCGGAGTCCAAGGAGAACCGTAAGGCGCTGCAGGAGGCTCGGGAGGAAGAGCAGGCGGTCAGTAACATCATTCAAGGACACAGCCTGAAGATGGACGGACGCCGCCGCCGCGCCCAGGAGGCCGGAGAGAAGAAAATGGCGCTGACCATGGAGGAGAATAACCTCCGTTCCCGTATCCATATGCTCAGTGAGATGGAGAAGGAGTACGAGGGCTTTTCCAAGGCCGTGAAAACGGTGATGCACGCAGCAGAAAAGAACACGCTCCGGGGCATCCACGGCCCGGTGGGCAGCTTGATGGATACAGAGCCGCGCTGCACGGTGGCGCTGGAGATCGCCTTGGGCGCAGGACTCCAGAATATCGTGGTAGACCGGGAGACGGACGCCAAGAGCGCCATTGGCTTTTTGAAGCAGCGGGACGCAGGCCGCGCCACGTTCCTTCCTATGAACGTGATCCGCGGCGAGGAGCTGCGAGAGCCGCACCTTGCCGACGAATATGGCTTTGTAGGTGTTGCCTCCCAGCTAATCCGCTGTGAGAGTCAGTATGTACCTATTTTCCGCAATCTGCTGGGCCGCACCGTTGTGGTGGAGGATCTGGATTGCGGCATTACCATGGCGCGAAAATACCAGAACCGGTTCCGCATCGTGACACTGGACGGCCAGGTCATCAACCGCGGCGGTTCCATGACCGGCGGCAGCATCAGCCGCAGTGCCGGTATTTTGTCCCGCGCCAACGAGTTGAAGACTTTGCAGGAGAAGCAGACGGGGCTTACCCGTGCACTGCAGGAGGCCAGTGAGCAGGCCGAGACGCTGAATCGTGAGCTGCAAAAGGCGCAATATGAGCTGGAAGTGGCGCAGGAACAGCAGCGCAAGGCCAAGGAAGATGTGCTGACGCTGGAGGGAAAGCAGAACCACTATGACATTTTGATGGAGAATCTGCGCCTGAGCTGTGAAAACATGGCGCAGGAGCTGGAGAGCCTTGCCAAGCGAACGGAGAGTGACCGGGAAAAGATCGCCACGGTTACGGAGGAGATCACCCAGCACCAGAATCGCGCACAGGAACTGCATCGTCAGACGGAGGAGAAGCAGGCAGGGCAGAGCGATCTGCAGGCCGAGACTACCCAGCTTTCCGAGCGGATCAGCGAGAAACGGGCAGCACAGGCGGCACTGGCTGCGGAGCGAGAGTCCTCGGCCCAGAGCCGGGAGAACTATCTGGCCTTGCAGCAGGATCTGATGACGGAGAGCCGTGGCCGCGAGGCCTTGGGCGATCAGTTCCGCCGCGAGATCGAAACGGCGCACAGTGAGATGGAGCGCCATGAGGCACAGGCTGATGAGCTGCGCGGCCAGAGCCAGACGCTGCAGGAGAAGCTGCAGGTGCTGGCGCAGGAGAAGCTGACGCTGGAAGCCGGACGAACGGCACAGAGCCAGCGGATGCAGGAGTGCAACGATGCACTGCTCTACGCCGGGAAAGAGGTTTCCCGTCTGGAGCAGAAGCAGAGCAACGCTGCCATGGAGGAGAAAACGCTCCTTGATAAGCTGTGGGAGCGCTATGAGCTGAGCCACAGCGAGGCCATGGAACAGCGTATTGAGCTGGAGAGCATCCCCAAAGCTACTCGCCGTATCGGGGAACTGAACCGGGAAATCAAAGGCTTGGGCACGCCGAATATCGGTGCTATCGAGGAGTTTGAACGGGTGAACACCCGCTATACATACCTCTCCGAGCAGCGCACCGACGTGGAGAAAGCTAAGGAAGAGCTGCGGGGTATCATCGATGAGATCACCCACCAGATGACGGATATTTTCGCCCAGCAGTTTAAGCTGTTGAACGAGAGCTTTCAGGAGACATTTTTGGAGCTCTTTGGCGGCGGTCATGCGCGGCTGGAATTGGAGGACGAAAACGATATCCTCAATTGCGGCATCGAGATCAAGGTACAGCCCCCCGGAAAGCAGCTCAAAACCATCACGCTGCTCTCCGGTGGTGAGAAGGCTTTTGTGGCTATCGCCCTTTACTTTGCAATTTTGAAGGTACATCCTACACCGTTTTGCGTCATGGACGAGATCGAGGCGGCACTGGATGAGGCCAACGTGGTGCGCTATGCCCGCTATATGCGGCGCATTGCCGGTAAGACGCAGTTTATCGTCATTACCCACCGCCGCGGTACGATGGAGGAGGCGGACGTGCTCTATGGCGTCACCATGCAGGAGCGGGGCGTTTCCCGTGTTCTGACCATCAACCTCAACGATATGGCAAAAGAACTGAAGATTAAGTGAGGAGGAAAACGCTGTGGGACTTTTCAGTAAATTTAAAAAAGCGTGGTTTGCACCCATGTCCTTTGAGGAACTGGGTGAGGAATTTTTCGAGGAATTGGAGGAAAATCTGATCCTCGCGGACGTGGGCATGAACATCGCCGTGGAGGCGGTGGAGAAGCTGCGTAAGAGAGTGTATGACGATCGTCTGCTGGGTGCAGAGAACGTAAAAGCGGCGCTGCGTGAGATTCTGGCAGAGAAGCTGGATGTGGGCAGCACAGCTCTGGATCTCTCCACCAGCCCCAGTGTGGTGCTGATGATCGGCGTCAACGGCGTCGGCAAGACGACTTCCATCGGCAAGCTGGGTCACCAGCTGAAAGAGCAGGGCAGGAAAGTCATGTTCTGCGCTGGTGATACCTTCCGTGCCGCAGCAGCCGATCAGCTGGAGATCTGGTCGGAGCGTGCCGACGTGGACATTGTCCGCCAGCACGAGGGGGCAGACCCCGGTGCGGTGCTTTTTGACGGCCTGCAGGCGGCGAAAGCCCGCGGCACCGATGTGGTGCTGGTGGATACGGCAGGACGGCTCCACAACAAGCAGAATCTGATGAATGAGCTCGCCAAAATGCGCAAGATCATCGACCGGGAGGTTCCGGATGCTGCCAAGGAGACGCTGCTGGTGCTGGATGCCACTACCGGACAGAACGGCCTCATTCAGGCCCGTCAGTTCAAGGAGACGGCAGGACTTACCGGCATCATCCTCACTAAGCTGGACGGCACAGCCAAGGGCGGTATCGTTATCGCCATTGCCCAGGAGCTGCAGGTTCCGGTCAAGTATGTGGGCTTGGGCGAGGGCATCGACGATTTGCAGCCCTTTGACGCCAAGGAATTTTTGGAAGCAATGATCTAACGGGAAAGGAAACGGATATGAAACGCTCTGACGGAAGAAAGTTCAATGAGCTTCGGCCGGTGACCATCACCACCGACTTTGTGAAGTTTGCCGAGGGCAGTGTGCTCATCCAGTGCGGCGATACGAAGGTGCTGTGCTGTGCCTCTGTGGAGGACCGTACACCGCCCCATGTGCAGCCCGGCTGCGGCTGGGTCACGGCGGAGTATTCTATGCTGCCCCGTGCCAATCGTCAGCGCAGTCGCCGGGACGTGGATAAGCTGAAGGTGCCCGGACGCAGTGCCGAGATTCAGCGCTTGATCGGCCGCAGCCTTCGTGCTGCCGTGGATATGGAGCTGCTGGGCGAGCGTACCATCACTGTGGACTGCGATGTGCTGCAGGGCGACGGCGGTACCCGTACCGCCTCGGTGACCGGTGGCTTTATCGCTATGGCGCTGGCCTGCCGCCGTTTGGTCGAGGACGGCTATCTGGGCCGCAGTCCGATCCGCCACTATGTCGCCGGTATCTCCGCCGGTATCGTGGAGGACGAGGCCATGCTGGATCTGCAGTATAGCGAGGACAGCCGCGCGATGGTAGATCTGAACTGCGTGATGAACGAGCTGGGCGAGATCATCGAGCTGCAGGGCACCGGCGAGGGCCGCGCCTTTACGCTGCGTGAGCAGCAGGAGCTGGTGGAGCTGTGTGCCAAGGGCAACCGGGAACTGATTGCCAAGGAAAAGGAAATTCTGGGAGGTACACTCTGATGAAATTTGTATTGGCATCCCAAAATAAGGGAAAACTGGCAGAGATGCAGAGCATCTTAGGGGAGCTGGGCGTGGAGGTAGTGCTCCAGTCCGATCTGGGCCTTCATGTGGAGGTGGAGGAGACCGGTACCACTTTTGCCGAGAACTCTATGCTCAAGGCCAAGGCTGTGATGGAGGCCAGCGGCCTGCCCGCCATTGCCGATGACTCCGGACTTTGCGTCGATTGGCTCAACGGAGCTCCCGGCGTTTACTCTGCCCGCTACGGCGGCGTGGAGACGGATGAGGAGCGCTATCAGCTGCTGCTCAACAACCTGCGCGGCGCTACCAACCGTGCCGCCCACTTCCACACCGATATTGTCTGCTGTTTCCCCAACGGGGATGTACTGCAGGCTGCCGGTGACTGCTTCGGCACCATCGCCTACGCACCGCGCGGCGAGGGTGGCTTCGGCTACGATCCCATCTTCTTTGTGCCGGAACTGCGTAAGACCTTCTCCCAGCTGACTGCGGAGGAAAAGAATGCTGTATCCCACCGTGGCAATGCCCTGCGGGATTTTGCAATAAAACTAAAAGATTATTTGAAAGAGAATTAAACTATGGAATTGACAAGTAAGCAGAGAGCACAGCTGCGCGGTATCGCAGCCGGTGCAGATACGATTATTCATGTGGGCAAGGACGGCATCGGTGATAACCTCATCAAGCAGGTGAACGATGCCCTGGAGGCCCGCGAACTGGTGAAGGGCCGTGTGCTGGAGAACTCCATGTACACCGCCCGTGAGGCAGCCGAGGAGCTGTGCATCCCCACCCGCAGCGAGGTGGTGCAGGTGATCGGCAGCAAGTTTGTGCTCTACCGTATGCAGCACGATAAGAGCAAGCGGAAGATTGAACTGGTGAAGGATCGGAAGAAGAGCGTCTGAGATGAAAATCGGTATTTACGGTGGTACATTTGACCCAATCCACCGGGGCCACATTGCGGCAGCCAAGGCCGCTATGGAGCAGCTACAGCTGGATCGGCTTCTGCTGATTCCGGCCAATGTGCCGCCTCACAAGGAACTTTCCCGTGGCAGCGCCAGTGGACAGGATCGCTTTGAAATGGCGGCGCTGGCTACGGCAGAGCTGGGACCAAGAGCCGAAGTGCTGGATGTAGAGCTGCATCGGACAGGGAAGAGCTATACCAGCGATACGCTGCGGCTTTTAAAGGTGCAGTACCCGGAGGACGAGTTGTGGCTGCTGATGGGGACGGATATGTTCCTGTCGCTGCACACATGGCATGAGCCGGAAGTAATTATGTCCCTGGCCTCTATCGGTGCATTCAGCCGTACGGAGACAGGGGAGGACGAGGCCTTCGCCGCACAAAAGGCTCATTTGGAGACGACGTTCGGCGCCAAGGTGGCAACGCTGGCCAACCCTCATGTGGTGGAGGTGTCCAGCACCGAAATTCGGGCAGAACTTGCCCATGGAAAGGGAAGAGAAGCGCTTACCGATCCGGTCTGGGGCTATATACAGCGTCAGGGACTCTACGGAGTAGATGTAAATCTAAAATCCTTGACAGTAGACGAATTACGGCTGATTGCGCTCAGCTACTTGAAGCCGAAACGGATGCCGCATGTGCTGGGAACAGAGCAGGAGGCGATCCACCTTGCCAAGCTCTACGGCGTGGACGTGGAGGAGGCGCAGGTGGTGGCATTGCTGCATGACTGCACCAAAAAGCTGACCATTGAGGAGCAAATGGCGCTGTGTGAGAAGTACGATGTGACGCTGGACGATTTACAGCGGAAGGCATTGAAGCTGCAGCATGCGATCACCGGCGCGGAGATCGCCCGCCATGTCTTTGGTGTCAGCGATGCCGTGTACGAGGCCATCCGCTGGCACACCACCGGAAAGCCGAATATGACAAAGCTTGAAAAAGTGATCTATCTGGCCGACTATATTGAGCCGAACCGGGATTTCCCCGGCGTGGACGAACTGCGTAAGGCGGTATGGGAGGATCTGGATCGGGGTTTGCTGCTGGGCTTGGAGTCTTCGATTGAGGAGATGATCCAGTGGGGCAACCCTGTGCACCATGACACGCTGGAAGCCCGAGACTATCTGGCACAGCAGCTGAAATAAGGAGAATAAACTATGAAAACTGCAAAAGAATTGGCATTGCTGGCAGCAAAAGCCCTTTCTGACAAGAAGGCAAAGAACGTGCAGGCACTGGAGATTGGGGATCTGACCACGCTGGCGGATTATTTCGTCATCGCTACCGGCTCTTCCAATACCCAGATCAATGCGCTGGTGGACAACGTGGAGCGAGTGCTCTCCGTGGAGGCGGAGGAGTCTCCTCTGCATCGCGAGGGCTATCGCGGCGGCACTTGGGTGCTGCTGGACTATGGCTGCATCGCTGTCCATGTGTTCTCGGATGAGGCACGGGAGTTTTATGGCATGGAGCGCCTTTGGAACGGTGCTAAGCCGCTGGATCTGTCCAGTGTTCTGATTGAGGGCGAGTGAGCGGGAAAATCGCCGCTTGACAAACGGAATAGAACACATTACAATAAGTCTATCTATTTGAAAGACGAAGAAGGGGAAAAAGACAGAGCGTAGCCTGCCTAAGAGAGCCGACGGATGGTGCGAGTCGGTGGAGGTGCTATGTCCATACTGGCCCCGGAGTTTCTCACTTGAACGAAGTAGGGTGGGACGGTGTGCCCCGTTATCGGCAAAGCCCCTCATGCTGGGGGTACTGAGGGTCGTTTGGGCAACCGACGGCCAGATCAGGGTGGTACCGCGTATTTGATCGCCCCTGACTTCCGTATGGAAGTCAGGGGCGTTTTTTCGTCTGAAAGTAATTCATCAAAGGAGAGTCAATATGAAGTACGATTTTGCCGCCATTGAAAAGAAATGGCAAGCGAAGTGGGAAGAGACCAAGCCTTATGCCGCCGTCACCGGCGACACCACTCGTCCGAAGTTCTACGGTTTGATCGAGTTCCCCTATCCCTCCGGACAGGGTCTGCATGTGGGTCATCCCCGTCCTTTCACTGCACTGGACATTGTGACCCGTAAAAAGCGCATGGAGGGCTACAATGTTCTCTATCCCATCGGTTTTGACGCGTTTGGTCTGCCCACGGAGAACTACGCCATCAAGAACCACATCCATCCCTCTATCGTCACCAAGAATAACATTGCCAACTTCACCTCTCAGCTGAAGATGCTGGGCTACGGCTTTGACTGGGATCGTGTGGTGGATACCACGGACCCCAGCTACTACAAGTGGACCCAGTGGATTTTCCTGCAGCTCTTCAAGAAGGGCCTTGCCTATAAGACCACCATGCCTGTCAACTGGTGCACCAGCTGTAAGTGCGTGCTGGCCAACGAAGAGGTGGTCAACGGCGTATGCGAGCGCTGCGGCAGTGAGGTAATCCGCAAGGAGAAGAGCCAGTGGATGCTGAAGATCACTGAATACGCCCAGCGCCTGATCGACGATCTGGACGATTTGGATTATCTCGATCGCGTGAAGATCCAGCAGAAGAACTGGATCGGTCGCTCCACCGGCGCTGAGGTCGACTTCAAGACCACGGCCGGCGACGTTCTGACCGTCTTTACGACCCGCTGCGATACCCTGTTTGGTGCTACCTACATGGTTATGGCACCCGAGCACGCCTATGTGAACCAGTGGAAGGATCAGATTACCAACTGGGACGCTGTGGCTGCTTATGTAGACGCTGCTGCCCATAAGTCCGACTTTGAGCGCAGTGAGCTGAACAAGGAAAAGACCGGTGTCCGTATCGAGGGCGTCAACGCCATCAACCCCGTCACCGGTAAGGAGATCCCCATCTTCATTTCCGACTATGTTCTGGTCACCTACGGCACCGGTGCCATTATGGCCGTACCTGCCCACGACCAGCGCGACTGGGAGTTTGCCAAGGCCTTCGGCTGCGACATTGTTGAGGTTGTTAAGGGTGGCGACATCGAGAAGGAGGCCTTCACGCTGAAGGGCGATGAGGGCGTCATGGTCAACTCCGGCTTCCTCAATGGTATGACCGTGAAGGAGGCCATCCC
>JAHHSH010000006.1 GCA_020025345.1 Oscillospiraceae bacterium
AATGAAATACCCCGGTTCTTCGGAACCGGGGTATTTTTTCATAAGCCTCTTGCAAAATTTATGTTGGATGAAAAACGAAGGTGCAAAATAAGACCAATTATGCAGACTGCGCGGTGCATAATAGTACAGGCTAAAGGTTTCGTATATGATGAGAACTGTTCCAAAAATGGAGTCCATATGGAAGCAATCATATTGTACCTCACTTGACTATTCCAATTTTACGTTGAAAATGGAATAAATATAGGCTATACTAATAGTGTAATACCAAATGCATGGGTGAAATGGAGATGATAGTATGCCGTATCAAGAATTAAAAAAACTATATTATAAAGATCACAGCCAGTATACTAAGGAATACGAGGCGCGTTTTAATTCTCCGGATGCTGTTCATTTGAATTTCCAGATAGCCGATAAACCGGCATTTTTTGTGGAGACTACAGAAGTTTTGCGTCTGGCGCTAAAAATTACCCAGCGGGATAAAAATGTTACCCGTCTGAGTGAATCGCTCCCGGGGATAGCGAAAGCACAGTATTCAAAGAAATGCTTAATCGATGAAATCGTTTTAACAAATAATATTGAAGGCGTGCATAGCAGCCGGAAAGAAATCGGCGAAGCGCTTGATATATTAGAAAAGCAGGCTAAGGGAAAACACAAGCACGCCCGTTTTATGGGGTTGATTAATAAATATGTAAAACTGATGAGCGAAGAAGTGATTCCCCTCAATACTTGCCGGGACATCCGGAATATTTATGATGAGGTATTTTTAGAGGAGATTCTGGAGGAGGATCCGGATAACCGGCCGGACGGCGAAATATTTCGCAAGGGAGCGGAAAGTGTCTATGCTGCAACGGGAAAAATACTCCATCAAGGAGTTTATCCGGAGAAAAAGATTATCGAATATATGGAGCGGGCATTGTCCTTTCTGAATAATGGTGAAACGCAGGAAATATACCGGATTTGTCTGTTTCATTATCTGATTGAGTATATTCATCCGTTTTACGATGGTAATGGACGCTTAGGCAGACTGATTTTAAGCTATTGCATTTCCAAAACGCTGGAGCCGCTATTGGCATATCGCATTTCAGAGACAATCAAAGAAAATGTGAAGATGTATTATGACGCGTTTGCTATATGCAATGATCCTTTGAATCTGGGGGATCTGACACCGTTCCTAATTATGCAAATGCAAATGATTCTTTCAGCGATGTGTGATTTGGAAAAATCGCTGGAGGAAAAAATGACACGTTGGAAGCGTTATACGGAAAAGCTGATTCGGTCGCTGCCAAATGCAACCACAAGAAGTATGTGCCAGCTCTATGACTATCTCATTCAAGCGGCGCTGTTTAGCGAGGAAGGAATTCCTACGGCGGGGCTGAAGGAACTCTTGGAAATAAAGAGCCATACAACATTTAAAAAGATGATGGATATGATTCCGGAGAACTTGTTAATTACTAAGACGAAAAATCGGGTTAAGTATTATGAAGCGAACTTGGCAAGTTTGGATAATCTTATGTTGAAAGAAGATTTGGCGTCGGAATCACCATAAGGGCGCACCATTTGACCATAAAAAATCGACTATCGGAATCTGTCCGATAGTCGATTTTTTTAACCTATGTAAGAAATACAGGGGGGCCGCCGGAGGCTGTGGATCTGCCGGGGAAAAATCAGTCGGCAGCGTTGAGCATCCGGGGAAGGATCAGCTTGTTGGCGATAAAGACCGCGGCTACAGCTGCCGTGAATTTGCCCAGCATGACGGGCAAGATCAGCGTGGGCTGATAGTTGGCGGTAAAGGCCAGATGATCGCCCAGCAAGAACGCGCCGCAAACGGAAAAGGCCAGCGTGCGCACCTTGTCCTCCGGCTCCATATCCTGCACCAGTGTGAACAGTGCCAGCACATTGGCCGAGCAGGCAAGGATACCGGTGGTGGCAGCCTCGGAGAGTCCCACACTTTTGCCGATCCGCTGGAGCGGCTTTGCCAAGTAGGTTCTGATCAAATAAACCATGGGGAATGCACCGCACAGCATCATGCCGATGGTGCCGGAGACCTCCAGCGCCCGGTTCACATCTGCGGTATCGGCGATGATGGGATCGAAGCCCCAAGCGCCGAACCATGTGGAAAATGCGCCGGTAAAGTATTCCACCACGCTCAGCACCACGATAATGCGCAGCGCGGAGTCCAGCACCTTGCCGAAGATATTGAAGCCCTTGATCATCTGCTTGGGGACCAGGAAGAGGCCGATGGCCAGCAGCGCACAGATGAGGATCAGCGGGATGAGGTTGTGGACGATCTCGCCGAAACCCAGCGCCAGCTGATAGGCGGCAGCGGCATTGGTGGAGACGGCCTCCCGGATGACCGGGTTAGAAAAGGCAATCACAAGGGAGCTGATGAGAACGCCCAGAGGGATGCAGATAAAGCCGGACATCACGCCCAGTGCCAGATACTTTCGATCTTCGTTTTTAAGGATCTTCAGCGCAATGGGGATGCAGAAGACGATGGTGGGACCGGCCATGTAGCCGGTCATCATGGCCATAATCCAGCTCTCACGGGTCTGGGCCAGGGCGTCGGCCAGATGGTATCCGCCCATGTCTACGGCGATGAACGTCGTTGCCGCCATGGCAGGGTCTGCGCCCAGCGCGCGAAACGCCGGGCCGAAAACATTGGAAACCAGCATGGTCAGATAAGGTGCTGCCGCCATAATACCGGCGACAGAGAGGAAGATGGAGCCGATGGACTGGAAGCCCTTCAAAAACTGCTGGCCCAGTTCGCTCTCTTCCTTGATGATGGAGGCCAGCGCACCGATGACGGCGCAGGCCATAATAATGTAAATGACTAAATTACCAAAAAATTCCATAAAATCCTCGATGGGTCAGTCTTCCCTGCCGGGCAGACTGGCCGATTTTTTTATTTGCTTGCAGAGCGTGCCTTCAGCCGCTTTTCAATGGGGGCGGACAGGAAGTAGAGTGTCAGACCGCACAGGATCACGACCATGCCTACGCCCTGCTGCAGGCCGATGGTCTCGTGGAGAATGAAAAAAGCCAAAATGCAAGTGCCTACAGGCTCACCCAGAATACTCATGGAGATGGTGGTGGCGGGGAGCCATTTGAGCAGGAGGTTGAAAACAAACTGACCGAAAACGGTAGCAACCAGAGCCAGACCGAAGAAGCACTTCCAGGTGGTGGCAGAGTAGGCGAAGAAAGAATCCTGCTTCAAAAGCGCATAAATGGCCAAAAAGATGACGCTGCCGGAGTAGCCCAGCACGGAGTAAACGGAAGCAGAAGTGGTTTTGCGCATGAGCTGTCCGATGAAGAAATAGATGCTGATGAAGGCTGCGGCCAGCAGGGCCAGCAGATCCCCCAGCAGCGCCTGTGCGCCGGACTGAAAGTCTCCGTAACCGATGATGCATGAGCCGAGAATAGCCACGAAACAACCCACCAGAGCGACTTTGTTTTGCCGTTCCTTCAAAAAGCAAAAGCCCAGAAGGATAGCAAACAGGGGCTGCAGGGTGACGATCACGGTAGAGCTGGCGACCGAAGTGTAGTTGAGGGACTCGAACCACAGGATATAGTGGATCGCCAGAAGAACACCGGATGCGATGGAGAGGAGCCACTGCTTTTTATGCAGGGCGCGGAACTCGTTGCGGCGGTCACGGTTCAGAAGAACCACCGGCAGCAGCAAAAGCAAGGTGAACAGCAGCCGATAGAAGGCTGTGATTGCGGAAGGGGCGTTGGCTAGTTTTACAAAAATAGCCGAGGTAGACAGTGCAAAAACGCCAAAAATCAAGGCGGCATAAGAGGTGAAGCTTTTCATTCCGGGTGATTTCCTTTTTACGTTCAATGGTATATCGTTCTCAAATCGCGCAGAAAAAATGGCTCATCAGAATCCCCTCGCCTGGCGGGACATACAGGAGCGCGGGTGAGGGGGAAATCTTATGAGCCACTGCATCTGTGAAGTGACAAAGAATGGTGTTGAGATTTTAAACCAGCATATGGTTTTGGGTAAAGCTGAAACGCAGATTATCTGTCTTGTAATAGCATTTGAAATATTCAACGGGCAGCAGGACGTCTTCCATCAGTCCCATGGTCACTGATTCAAAGAGAATCAGCGGGACATTGGGTTTCAGCTTCAGATTTTCTGCAATGTCCGGAGGCGGAAGAATGGCCTCCAGCGTATTATCGGTTCTGCGGGGATGTGCGTTGTAGTTCGTTTCCAGAAGCTCCAGAAGCGGGGTGGCACTGAAATCCAAACGATCCACGCCCGGGAAACGGGAAATGGGCAGAAAAGAAATCGTTTGATTCAGCGGTACGCGATTGGCATAATACAAGAGCTGCAGCATGAGAACCGGCTCGGCAATACCGATTTTCAAGTTTTCCGCAACAATATAATTCGCGGGGACGATTTTCTGGGATAGAATTCTTCTGGAGGCATGCAGTCCCATTTCTTCGTAGCTCTGTGAACAGCGCACGAGGGAGTGCAGGGGGCGGCTCTGCCGCCGATCCTTAATGTAAGTTCCGCTGCCGTGGATTTGAACGAGGTATCCCTGTCTGCACAATTCGGTAACTGCGCGTCTGGCCGTGCTGCGGCTGATATTAAATTTGGCAGCGATTTCCCGCTCGCTCAAAAACCGTCCACCGGCGGGAGCATGTTTTTCCAAGACGATCATCTGAATCAACTCGGCACATAAATCTTGATACTTCATAAATGATATCTTACATCCTTTCGACTAAAAGTATGTACGGAGCCATTTAAGGTAAACCTGATTGGGAAACGAATCCGATGCAAAATGTGGATGTTGCTTATTATATAGTTGTATGATGCAGAAATCAAGAAATATATAAAAATATATCGAAATGGTATCGTTTTAGGGGGACCACTAGGCATTATGACCAATTTTGGTACGCAAAATTATTTCACTCATCTACACGGCTATGGTTTGGGAAAACGCATACCAGTTCGTGGAAGTGGTCCAGAAAAAGAAGACCACTTATCTTTGTTATAAATTTGACATTGGTTGTTTGGGTATATGTTACATTGATTTTGCAGGAAAACATTCGTATATTATAGAAAACGGTCGAGAAAGCTGGCATAAATTCCGTTGCAGAATGTGGTCTTTTGCAAATGCGGTATGTGTTAAAATCTCGCGAGTATGGCTTTTGCCTGACTTCTCGACCCATAGGATAACTCAAAGCACCGGATCCTATGCTTGGGTTGTTCCGTGAAATTTAGTCGGAGAAACGTATTTGTACGCTGTATCTGACCCGGAAATCCAACCGGTTTACTTAAAGGAGAGAATGTAATCAATGAAATTGACAGCCTATGAAAAAGAACTGCTCAACGGTGATCATGGCGAAGCAGTTCAGATGGCCATGAAGGTTCTCTACGACCTGGGTGAATACTACGGCGCAGAGGAATTCGTAGAAATTGTTGCCTGCCATGATGACAGTACCGTTTATTTCGGCGAGGCACAGGTGGCCTTTGCTGAGCATCTGGCTGAAATCGGCGCAAAGTTCGCTGTTCCTACCTCTACCAATGCATGTTTCCTGGATATGGCTCGCTGGGATGTACAGAAGCAGCCCAAGCACGTCATGTCTGCTACCCGCCGCATTGAGGCTTCCCACATCAAGCTGGGTGCCATTCCCACCTGGACCTGCGCTCCCTATCAGACCGGCTACTCCCCCGCTTTCGGCGCACAGGTGGCCTTCGCTGAGTCCAACGTTATTTCCTTCATGAACTCCATCGTCGGCGCTCGTACCAACCGCTATGCCGGCCCTCTGGAGCTGCTGTGCGGCATCGCCGGCCGTGTGCCCAACTTCGGCCTGCACAAGACCGAGAACCGTTATGCACAGGGTCTGGTAGTGCTCAGCGATGAGATCACCGAGGATATGTTCGATGATCCCAGCATGTTCAACCTGGTGGCTTACGCTTACGGTAAGATCGTCGGCGACCGTGTCTGGGCGCTGCAGGGTATGCCCAAGCGCAACCTGACGCTGGATAACTTGAAGCAGTTTGCTGCTACCGCAGCATCCTCCGGTGGTATCGCTCTGTTCCACCTGATCGGCATCACTCCCGAGGCACAGACGCTGGAGCAGGCCTTCGGCGGCAAGGAGCCTCAGGAAGTCGTGACTCTGGGTCTCAAGGAGATCCGCGAGGCAGAGGCTGAGCTGTGCAACTACGATGAGAAGGGTTCCATTGATCTGGTATCTCTGGGCTGCCCCCACTTCTCCCCTGCTGAGTTCCAGGATCTGGAGAACGCTCTGGCAGGCCGCAGAATTCATCCCGACACCGCCCTGTGGGTGTTCACCAGCCGTGCAAACTACGCTCTGGTGGAGTCCAGCGGCCTTCTGGATCGCATCAAGGCACTGGGCGTCGAGGTCTATGTGGACGGCTGCCTGATGGAATATCCCACCGCAACTTGGGGCACCAAGTCCATCATGACCAACTCCGGCAAGTTTGGTACTTACTGCTTCAACAAAGTGGGCATTCACCCTGTTTTCGGCAATCTGCAGGACTGCGTAGAGACTGCCGTTGCGGGTAAGGTTATCAGAGGAGGCAAATTATGGAACAAGTAATTCTCAAGTGTAAGAATGTCATCGCTGCCAACAAGCGCGTGAAGCTGGTTGCATCTAACGATTCTTTCAGCTTCGTGGGCGGCGTGAATATTCAGACCGGTGATATTTCTGACTATCGCCACGCAAATTATCAGGAGAACATCACCGATAAGGCATTTGCCTTCCCCTTTGGCCGCGGAAGCAGCGGCGCAGGTCTGGTTCTGATGGAGATGCTGCGCATTGGTACGGCTCCTGCTGCCATCATCAACGTGCATACCGATCCTGTCATTCTGACCGGTCCGTTGATCTGCAAGCACTTCTACAACCAGATCCTTCCTGTCATCAACCTGAGCGAAGAGGACTTCAAGAAGCTCGAAGGCGCTAAGGAGATCGAGATCTTCGAGGACAGAGAAGAAATGATCGTCTACAAGTAAGTTGTTCCGACCATTTGTGTGAAAAATGGCTGCAGATTTTTCTTTTGGGTCTGCGGTCATCGTAAAGAGGAGAATGAAATATGATGCAAAAATTGTCTAATAAGAAAATCAATTTCAAGATTTTCTTGCCCCCCATTATTCTGCTGTGTGCCTTCGTGGTTTCCGGTGCTATCTGGCCCGACAAGGTTGGCGGCATGATGACCAACCTGCTCTACAGCATGGCTGATCACTTCGGCTGGTACATGAACCTGCTGTCCCTGATCCTGCTGATTCTGGCTGTGTGCATTATCATCAGCAAGTACGGCGATGTCCGTATCGGCGGCCGTGATGCCAAGCCCGAGTTCACCACCTTCCAGTGGATCTCCATGACCATCTGCGGCGGTATCGGTACCGGTCTGCTGTTCTGGGCCATGGGCGAGCCCATCTTCCACTATGCCATTCCCCCTGTTGCTGCCGGCGTTGAGCCTTTCAGCCGTGATAGTGCTGTTTTCGCCGTGTCTCAGGCTATGTGGAACTGGTCCTTCATCCAGTATGCTACTTACACCGTGCCCGCTATCATCTGGGCTCTGCTGGTGTACAACAAGAAGCTGCCCCTGTCCTATGACTCCCTGGTACAGTACCTGTTCAAGCGTCCCATTCCCTGGCTGGCAAACCTGTTCCGCATCATGACCGTGTTCTGCATCTGCGGCTGCGTGTCCAACTCCATGGGCGCTGGCCTGCTGCAGATCGGCGGCGGTCTGAATGCCGTGTTCGGTCTGCCCCAGAACAATATGATCTGGCTGATCATTGCCGTTGTCATCGGCGTGACCTTTATCCTCTCTTCCCTGTCCGGTATCGGCAACGGCCTGAAGAAGCTGTCCGCCATCTGCGTGTACTGCTTCCTGGCTCTGCTGGTTTACACCCTGATCACCGGCGACACCGTCTTCATCGGCAAGATCTCCTCCGAGGCTGTCGGTAACATGGTGGATAACTTCGGCACCAAGACCACGATGATGAACGCTATGGCTCCCGAGGATACTTGGTCTGCCGACTGGATTGTCCAGTACTTCGCTTCCTTCATCGTTTACATGCCCGTGTTCGGTATGTTCTTCTGCCGCATGGCTAAGGGCCGTACCGTCCGTCAGTTCTGCATGCTGAATATCCTGGTTCCCTCCCTGTTCTGCATCATCTGGATCGGCGTATTCGGCGGCCAGGCTATGTACCTGCAGACCAGCGGCACCATGGATATCTGGGCTGCTGTGAATGAGTTCGGTATGCAGACCGCTATCTTCCAGATCCTGCAGGCTCTGCCTCTGGGCAAGATCCTGTGCGTGGTGTTCCTCGTGACCATCGCTGTCTCCTTCAGCACTCTGGCTGACCCCATGTCCTCCGCTCTGGCTTCTGTCTGCGTGGATGGTCAGGAAGTCGACGCTGAGCCCCCCAAGAAGGCCAAGATCATCATTGGTCTGGTGATCTGCGCTATGGCCTACACCAGCGTTGCTACCGGCGGTATCAACTCCATCAAGGGTCTGTTCACTCTGGTGGGTCTGCTGATGTCCGTGCCCGGTCTGTTCGCTCTGGTTGCCAGCTTCAAGGCTTGCGCTCAGTGCCTGCGTGAAAAGAACCACGGCTGCGTTGAGCATCCCGGTGATGTTGCCGAGCTGAAGGAAATTAACGACTAAATTCTGATTTCTTCATAGAAACCGCATATGTTGGTTAGCAACTCGTCCTTGTGGTTCTAAATGTAGAAGAACATGGACAAACATAGGAAGAGCTGCTGCATTTTGCAACAGCTCTTCCTCCTCCTCTCTTGAGGTTTCTTTCTATACAAAATTTATATTATATAAAGGAGTAAGCATCATGAACAAGAATTTCGTTGGCGTATATCCTGTTGCGATTACGCCCTTTAAGGAAAACGGCGAGTTCGATTTCGAGGCCGCCAAGAAGCATATTGATTTTCTGATCGAGTCCGGCGTGCATGGCCTGTGCATCTGGGGTGCTACCGGTGAGTACCAGAGCATCACTCTGGCTGAGCACAAGGCATATGTCCAGGAGATCCTGCCCTACATCAATAAGCGCGTGTCCGTGATCGTGGGCTGCACCCGCGAGATGCCCGATGAGGCTTCCGATCTGGCAAACAATGCTTTTGCCTGCGGCGCAGACGCTGTGATGATCCTGCCCACCTACTACTGCCATCCCTGCCAGGAGGAGATCTACGAGTACTACAAGTACATCGCAGATCATGTCAACGGCGGCAAGATCATGGTTTACAATAACCCCGGCAGCGCCGGTGTTGAGATCGAGCGCGAGACCTATGAGCGTCTGATGAAGCTCGATCAGGTCTGCGTGGTCAAGGAGTCCAGCGGCAACATCCGCAAGCTGACCGAGGTCATCAACGACAGCACCGATCACGTTTCCGTGTTCTGCGGCTGGGACAACATGGCTTATGAGTCCTTCGTCTGCGGCGCTGTGGGCTGGATTTCCATGCTGGCTAACCTCGCCCCCAAGCAGTGCGTCAATATGTTCGAGGCTGTCTACACCGAGAAGGATTATGACAAGGCTCGTAAGATCTACTGCGAGGTTCTGCCCGCACTGACCGCTCTGGAGTCTGTGGCAAAGCCCGTGCAGGCCATCAAGTATGTGATGGACAAGAAGGGCCAGGTTGGCGGTTACAGCCGTCGTCCCCGTATTCCTCTGACCCAGGCAGAGAAGGACGAGATCGATCAGCTCTTTGATCTGAGCGTCCTGTATTGATCTGCGCTGGACAATCCCTTATATTCTGACAAAGCGAGGCATTAACGAATGTTTACTATTGATACTTATCTGCCCACTCGCATCGTTTTCGGCTTTGGCCGTCTGAACGATCTGAAGGACATGAAGCTGCCCGGCAAGAAGGCTCTGATCTGCGTGACCGCTGACGGCCTGATGAAGACCCTGGGCATTCTGCAGCGCGTGGAGTCCCTGCTGCAGGAGAACGGCACCGAGTATGTGATCTTTGATAAGGTGCAGCAGAACCCCGTCAAGGGCAATGTGGAAGCTGCTGTTGCTGTTTTGAAGGAGACCGGCTGTGACTTCGTCATCGGTCTGGGCGGCGGCGCCAGCATTGACGTTGCCAAGGCTACGGCTGTCATGGCTGTGACCGAGGGCGACCTGTGGGAGTATGCTTACACCGGCACCGGTGGACGCAAGGAGCTGACCAATGCTCTGCCCATCGTGACCATCTCCACCACCTGCGGTACCGGCACCGAGAGCGACCAGTTCTGCGTGATCACCAACGAGGATACCCAGGAGAAGCTGGACTTCATCGCGGACGCCATGTTCCCCACCCTGTCCATCATCGACCCCGAGCTGATGATGACCCTGCCCCGCAAGCTCAGCGCATTCCAGGGCTTTGATGCTCTGTTCCACTGCGCCGAGTGCTATGTGGGCAACGGCCACCAGAACCGTCTGCTGGACACCTATGCTGCTGACGGCGTGACCACCATCGGCAAGAACCTCATTCGCGTCATCACCGATCCTACCGATAAGGAAGCCCGTACCAATCTGGCTTACGCTGCCGACATTCTGGGCGGCTATTCCATGGTGCTGGCTCCCGTTACCTCTCACCACATTCTGGCTCAGACTCTGGGTGGAATGTATCCCACCTTCCCCCACGGTGCAACGCTGATCGCTGTGGCTGAGGAATACTACAAGAAGGCTTGCGCTCTGGCTCCCGCGGAGTTCGATGAGCTGGGCGAGATGCTGGGCGAGAAGCGCGATCCCGCAAAGCCCGGTTACGCTTTCGTCAAGGGCCTGGTACGCCTGCTGGATGAAGCCGAGATGCGCGATCTGAAGATGAGCGACTACGGCGTGAAGCCCGAGGACTTCGAGAAGATCGTCCACATGACCGTCCATCAGGTCGGCGTGGATCTGGATCGCTATACCCTGAGCGATGCTGACTTTATCGAGATTCTGGAGAAGTCCTACCGGTAATTGCAATAGAGTAACCCCTATATAGTTTGGCATAAAGTAAGGTGCTGCACGATGAACGTCGTGCAGCACCTTGCTTTTGTTGTGGAAAAAGGCTGCCGCGCGTTGAAGCGGCAGACAGCATAAGAGAAAAGCCCCCGGCCGAAGTCGGGGGCTTTCCTCTTGTAAAAAGGGAGATTGAGAGAAATGCAAGTAAAATTTGCCGGGGGAAATCACTGCGCCAGACAACGGTTGATCCACAGTCTTACATCCTTGTAGACCACATCGTAGTTGCGCTCGTTGAACAGCTCGTGCCGTGCGTCGGGATAGAGATGGATGGATACATCCTCCATCCCCGCCTTTTTGAGACGGCGGTAGATCTGCTCTACGCCTTTTCCGTAACGCCCCACCGGGTCTTTGTCACCGGAGATGAGCAGGATGGGAAGGCTTTTCGGCAGACTGCGGAACCACGAGCGCCGATTGGCAAGGATGCTGAGACGGGACAGATCCCGGTAGCCGCAGGCCGTAAAACGGAAGCTGCACCGGGGATCCTGCAAGTAGCGATCCACCACGGCTTCATCCCGGGTGAGCCAGTCCTTGTCGGTGCGCTGAGGGGTACACTTCTTGTTAAAGGAGCCGAAGAACATCCAATCCAGAACGTCGCTGCGATAGTGCCCGCCCCGGAACCATGCCGTGCAGGAGGCCACCGCAACACCCAACGGTGCCATGGGATTCGACCCACCGGTGCCGCAGATAATGGCACCGTCCAGCTTGCTTCCGTACCGAGCCAGATACAGCCGGACAATGAAAGAGCCCATGCTGTGGCCAAAGAGGAAGTAAGGCAGGCTGGGATAGGCCTTTTTCACGAGCTTGGTCATGTGGTAGAGATCTTCCACCAGAAACCGGGTGCCTTTCTTCTCACCGAAATAGCCGTAATTCTCCGGCCCGGAGGAATCGCCGTGGCCGATGTGGTCATTGCCGCAGACCACGAACCCCTCCCCCACCATATCGGCGATGAAGCGGTGGTATCGCTGGAAATATTCACACATTCCGTGGGAAATCTGGATCACACCCCGGGGCCTTCCCTCCGGTGTATAGATCCAGCCTGCTACATGGCTGACGCCGTCGGCGCTGAGGAAAGTGATGCGTCTTTGGTGCTGCTCCATAGATCAGTGTTCCTCCTGCTTGCGGGCTTGGCGCTCCTGCCACAGCTCATCGGCGGCACCTGTCCAGTGCTGGGCGTATTCCGCGCACTTGCCGCACAGGTGCTCTGCGCTCTCCGGAGAGAGAAGGTCGGTGGACTTTGCGCCGCTTTCACGCACCATGCGCTGCAAAATTTCGGGGTTTTCCAGCATGGGGCAGGGACGCAGCATATTGTCGTTGAAGGGCTGATTGTCGTGATAGGCCATGAAGAGAGGCGAACGCAGGCAGTCCAGCAGGGACTGCTCACGGATATTGGCGTTGGAGTAGTGGATGAACACGCAGGGGTCCACATCGCCGTTGGCGTTGATGTGGAGATAGCGCCGACCACCGGCGATGCAGCCGCCCACATACTCGGCGTCGTTCTGGAAGTCCATGGCGAACAGAGGCTTTTCCGCGCGGAGCTGACGGATGCGGTGATAGACTGCCGTGCGCTGCTCGGCCGTAGGCAGCAGCTCCGGGGAGGCATCATTGCCCACCGGCATATAGTGGAAATACCAGATGAAGTAGGCGCCCATGGCGATGAGGCTGTCGTAGTATTCCTCGGAGGAGATGGCCTCCCAGTTGGCGGAGGTGTAGCAAGAGGAGATACCGTAGAGCAGCTTCTTGTGGCGCAAAAGGGCCATGGCGTGCTGCACCTTGGCAAAGGTGCCCTCGCCGCGGCGTCCGTCGGTGGCGGCCTGGTCGCCCTCCAGAGAGATGGCGGGGACGAAGTTCTTCACCCGCAGCATATCGTTGGCGAAGTCCTCATCAATCAAGGTGGCGTTGGTGAAACATAGGAAAATGCAGTCCGAGTGCTTTTCACACAAACGGATGAGGTCGTGCTTGCGCACCAGCGGCTCACCACCGGTATAGATGTAGAGGTATACGCCCATCTCCTTACCCTGACGGATGATGTCGTCGATCTCGTCGTAGGTAAGGTTCAGCTTGTTGCCGTATTCCGCCGCCCAGCAGCCGGTGCAGTGGAGGTTACAGGCGGAGGTGGGGTCCAGCAAAATGGCCCAGGGAATGTTGCAGTTGTATTTCTTGCGGTACTTATCCTGTTGGGGCCAGCCCACTAGGTTGGCGTTGATGAAGAAGTTGGTGACCAGTGTGGTCAAAACCTCCGGGTCTACCTCCTCCAAAAGGTGCAGCACATAGCCGTGATAGGGATGCTTGGGATTTTCAAAGATCTCCCGGATGACACGACGCTGGTTCACAAACTCTCCCTTGGAGAATTTATCTGCCCAGTTGATGAGCTTGATGAGGTTTTCCTCCGGATTTTTATAGAGATAGTGGAAGGCCTGTTCCAGACCCAGTTTTTTTAGAGTGGTCGATGCGTCCATAGGTAGCTCCTTTCCCTGTAATCTTATTTCTTTCTGTCGTTGTCAGGGCGCGGTATATATAGGGCGGTACAAATGGTGATAAGGTTCAAAATACCCACAGCCAGCAGCGAAACGCCGGCCAGAGTCATCACAGCCCGGGTGCTCTCGTAGGGGCGGAATACCAGTAAAAAGCCGGTGATCCCTGCCACGATGGCACCGCCGAGGATCAGCCACCACAGCCGGATGCCGAACACCTTGGCGTCGATGGAAGTCTGGATTTTTAAAAAGGCGTCTGCCAGTACGCAGATGCCAGCCACAATGCAGATCCGATGCGCGACGACTTCTGTGCGGAAGAGAAGGATCGCTCCCAGCGCCATCAGCAGCAGCCCCAGTGCCAGATCAAACTGGAAGGCCAGCCGATAGAGGTCTTGGGACAGATATCCGATGATCTTGACAATGCCGAAGAGCACCAGCAGTACGCCGGCGATGCGGCACAGCAGCAGCACCGAAAACATGGGCCGTACCAATAATATGATTCCCAATACACAAAAAAGCACCGAGAGTGTCAGATAGCCGTATTTTGCCGCTTGCAGTTGTCGGTTGCTTCCCATACGCATTCCTCCTTTCCTATGAAATCTGAAGCTATACCGAGCCTCCTTTTAAATGTATTGTAGCCGGAAAAGGTAGAAAAACATACGGATAAGTAACGCCCCCTTGCCTACAATTTGGGCAAGGGGGCGTGGATGTCTAAGAAATTTATTATTTATTTTCGCAGCGGTCGATCATTTCTTCCAGTTCGCCCTGCTTCAGGACGCAGAGCCGCCGGGTGAAATCGTGGATATCCTCGTGCATACCGCTCTCCAGCCAGCCGTTGACAAGGCCGAAGCTGACACATTTAAAATATTCAATCAGCAGCTGCCGATCCTCCGGCGAGACGTTGCGGTTGACCAGAACACTGTCGATATAGGTCGTGGCAGCATGGGCGCAGACCCGCCACTGATACTGCTCGAAAATATCCCGGTTCACGGAGCGGTAGATATGCAAAACCGATTTGCGATGAGCCAGGGAGAACTCGATGATAGCCTCCAGACACTCCTCTGCCGAGTGGACCGTGGGATAGCGGCGGATTAGCTCGTCGGCATCCTCTTGAATAATGGACTCCAACAGCTGCGGGATGTCTTGGAAATGATAATAAAAGGTGTTCCGGTTCACACCACATTCGTTCACAATATCCCGAACGGAAATTTGCTTGAGGGGTTTTTCCTCCAGCAGCTTCAAAAAGGAATCACGGATCACTTTTTTTGTGAAATTGGCCATAGCGCGTCATCCTTTCCGGAGTATTTGTAATTATATAATCTATATAGTTTATATAGTAACAAATTCCGGCGCTAAATGCAAACAAAAGAAAAAGAGCAGAGGACAAGGCTGTCCTCTGCTCTGAGAGGGGGGATGGAGACCTGCCCTCCTCTCGTATGCCCACCGGCGCATCGACGTGAAAAACACATCCGCACATCCCGCCGATGCAAAAGTCGGTGGACACACGAGAAAATGGGAGTGTGGTAAATGATGGAAGAGAGTGTCCGCCCGCGACAGAACTGCCGCGGGACGGAACTGGTGTGGGGGTGCCCGGTGTTCCGGGATGGTTCTCAGTATAGAGGGGGCATGGCGGAAAAGATATGGATAATCGGGTAGTAAACGTCCGGTATTTGGACAAAAAGGCCGGTGTTGCCTAAAAAAGAATGCGCTTTTTCGAGTGTAGAGGTAGGCAAAAACGACATCCCGTTTTACGAAATATGTTCTGAAAACGGGACGATGTTCTGCTTTCAGAACGGCTGCGAGGAAAACAGTAAAATTTGAGGCGGTTTGAACAGAATGGAGTGGCTATTTCTGGCGAAAACGACGGATACTTAGATGGATTGTACAAAAATTAACGAAATAGATTGTTAAAATTTAAATATATTGACGAAACTGGGGAGCCGGTGATATACTTTCTACAAAGGGCAACGCATGCGGTGTAGAGAGACAATGCCCACCACACAAAGGCCGGACAGTGAGACTGCTTTCGGCCTTACATACTGGAGTGCTCTCTATAAAAAGGTGCATAAATGGGACGTATTTCCCATTCCTGCTTATATTTCAGCCTGAAAAGGAAAGGAGTTAAAAAGACAGCAGATTAGTAGGAACATATCACAAAGTCATACGTAGAAAAAGGAGATTATGATTATGGAAAAAGCATTGATCATCAACTCAGTAGAGACTTTTGAAGAAGCCCTGCCCATTATTCGTGCTGCGCAAGAAGAGTATGCGACCTTTACGCAAGAGCAGGTAGATACGATTTGTGAGAAGGCGGCCATGGCCGTCTCCAAGATGCGTATCCCCTTGGCGAAGATGGCCTGTGACGAGACCGGTTACGGTATTGTCGTGGATAAGGTCACCAAGAACCAGTATGCCTCCGAGCATATCTGGAACTATATGCGTTACGCCAAGACCTGTGGCGTCATCGAGGAGAACCGTGCCTTCGGAACCAAGCGCGTGGCCTCCCCCAAGGGCGTCATCGCGGCCATTACGCCCACTACGAACCCCACTTCTACTACGATTTACAAGATTCTGCTGGCTCTGAAAACCAGAAACGCCCTGATTCTGTCCCCCCACCCCCACGCTGTGAACTGCTCCATCGCTGCGGCTAAGATCATGCGCGATGCTGCCATCGAGGCCGGTATGCCGCCTCATGTGCTCAGCTGGATCTCCGTTCCCAGTCTGGAGATCTCCGATGTCCTGATGAAGAAGGTGGACGTGATCATGGCCACCGGCGGCTCCGGCATGGTGCACGCCGCTTATTCCTCCGGTACCCCCGCCATCGGCGTCGGCCCCGGTAACTGTAACGTTGTGATTGATGAGACTGCCGATTTGCGTATGGCCGTTGAGTCCATCATTCATTCTAAGACTTTCGATAACGGCATGATCTGCGCCACCGAGCAGCACATCACCGTTTTGAGCAGCGTCTATGACCAGGTCAAGGCTCTGCTGCAGGAGGCACGCTGCTACTTCCTGAATGACGAGGAAGCCGAGAAGGTCGCCAAGGTGTTCTTCAATCCCAAGAACCACGGCGTCAATCCTCCCGCTGTCGGTCAGACGGCTGTGCGTCTGGCAGAGATGGCCGGGATCGATGTACCCCGTGAGACCAAGGTCATGATCTATGAGACCAATGATACCTCTCACGATAACCCCTGGGCCAATGAGAAGCTGACTACCCTGCTGGGTATGTTCCGTGCCAATACGCTGGACGAGGCCTACGACATCTGCGCCAAGCTGGTGTACGAGGGCGGCGCCGGCCACTCTGCGGCTCTCTATGTAGATCCTACCGAGGAGGATAAGATCGACCGTTTCGCCGAGAAGATGAAGGCCGGCCGTATCATCATCAATACCCCTGCCTGCTTCGGCGGTCTGGGTGATTTGTATAACTTCGACATGGCTCCGTCCCTGACGCTGGGGCCCGGTGCCGTTGGTCACTCCGCTTACATGGGCAACACCCAGTACCAGCAGCTGCTGGATATCAAGGTGGTTGCCATGCGCAAGGAGAATATGCTGTGGCTGCAGCTGCCCAAGAAGGTCTACCACAAGACCGGCTGTACCCCCGTTGCTCTGCGCGAGATGAAGCACGTCTACGACTTTAAGCGCGCCTTCATCATCACCGATGCCACGCTGTATGAGCTGGGCGCCTGCGATGCCATCATCAAGCAGCTGCACGAGATGGGCATTGAGACGGCCGAGTTCTTCGACATTCAGGTCGATCCTCAGATTCAGGATGCGATGAAGGGTCTGCCCAAGATGCACGAGTTCAAGCCCGACGTCATCATCGCCGTCGGCGGCGGCTCCGCCATCGATACGGCGAAAATCATGTGGATCATGTACGAGAATCCCGAAGAGGGCTTCCTGGATATGGCCACCATCTTCCTGGATATCCGTAAGAGAATCCGTTTCTTCCCGCAGATGGGCAAGAAGGCGAAGCTGGTCTGCATCCCCACCACTGCCGGTACCGGCTCTGAGTGCACACCCTTTACCATTATTTCCGATGCCAACACCGGCATGAAGTGGCCTCTGATCGGCTACGAGATGATGCCCGAAATGGCCATCATCGATGCCGATAACATGATGTCTCTGCCTCCCAGAGCGACGCAGGCTTCCGGTTACGACGTGCTGACCCACGCTGTCGAGGCGTATGTCTCCACCTTCGCCACCGAGTACACCGACGGCTTCTGCAAGGAGGCCACCGAGTTGGTGTTCAACTACCTGCCCAGAGCGTATAAGTCCGCCTTCAAGGGCGCCAAGCCCGATCCCGAGGCCCGTGAGAAGATGGCTGACGCCTCTGCTCTGGCCGGTATCGCCTTTGCAAACGCCATGCTGGGTATCAACCACTCCCTGTCCCATAAGCTGGGCGGCTGGTTCCATATTCCTCATGGTACTGCTAATGCTCTGCTGTTCCCGTTCGTCTGCCGCTTCAACGCACAGCGTCATCCCTATCATATGGGTACCTTCTCCCAGTACAAGTATCCCCAGGCCTTTGAGCGCTATGTGGAGCTGGGCGAGCTGATCGGCGTGAAGGGCGCTACCGACGAGGAGACCTTCGAGAACTTCATCAAGGCAGCCGAGGATCTGAAGAAGGAAATCGACATCCCCGAGACCATCTCCGATTGGCTGGTTATGGCACATCCCGAGAAGAGCTTCGAGGAGTGGGAAGCTGAGTTCTTGGCCGCTGTGGATCAGATGTCTGAGTGGGCATTCCACGATGCCTGCACCGGCTGCAACCCCGTCTATCCTACCATGGGCGAGCTGAAGGCCTGCTACCTGCGCGCCTTCTACGGCAACGAGAAGTACGCCGAGAAGTACGGCGATGCTCTGGAAGTGGAGATCAATCTGCCTCTGGAGACCCACGCCGCTTATCCCGCAGGTCTGCCTGCCGATATCGGTCTGGACAAGGTTGGCGGCTTCAACTAAGCCTACCGATCTTGCTATACTCCTTTACATTAATTCCGAAGGGAGTCGGTGTATCCGGCTCCCTCGGCACGGAAAGAAATGGGGTTGACCGATGTATCAGTTAAATCTTCCGAAAAAGGTATATTTTAAAACCGGATCGTATACGGTGGCCCTGCGTGAGCTGAACGAGGTATATCACAGAAAGCGGGCCTTTGTGGTCAGCGATCAGCACCTCTATACCGCCGGGATCGTCACGCCTGTGATTCACTGGGTGGAAAAGCAGGGACTGCGCACCGCCGAGTTCTTCTCTGTGGACGATGTGCCTACCTTTGCCGCACTGCGCGCGGCGCTGCCCTCCGTTCTGGCCTTCAAGCCGGATGCCATCATCGGCGTCGGCGGCGGCGCAGCCATGAGCGCTGCCAAGGCGCTGTGGGCGCTGTATGAGAATCCGGAGCTGGATCTGGCGGCTGCCGTGAAAGACCCGACGCTTTTGCATACGGGTGAAAAGGCACTGCTGGCGCTGGTGGCCACTTCCTTTGGAAGCGGCGCACAGAACTCCCCCTTTGCCGTACTGCGTGACGACGAGGGAGAGCTGGTACAGCTGGAAAGCCAGTGCCTGCTGCCCGCGATCTCCAGTACCGATGCCATGTTCACGGCGTCCATGACGGCCGAGCAGGTGCATAAGGCCGGTGCCAAGTCGCTGGCACAGGCCATGCGTGCGCTGGCGGCGGAGGATTGCTGCGAGTATCCCGGCGGATTGCTGGATCAGGCCATTGGCTGCATCCTGCGGGATTTGAAGGCTGCCGAAGAGGGCTGCCCTGCCGCCCGGGAGCGCGTCCACGACGCTGTCGGTATCGCCGGTGCCGCCTATGGCAATGTGACACTGCCCGCCGATGTGGAAACACGACTGGCACCCGTGGCCGCCAAGGAGCTGGTGGGCAATGGGCGTGTGGCGCATCTGGCGCGCAAGCTGGGCTATGCCGATGCCGCGGCGCTGGTGAAAGCCTGCGAGGCCATCTACGGCTGAGAAGCGCCATCCGATCCTAAAACATGAAAAGCATCCCCGACCGATGGGTCGGGGATGCTTTTTGCTTGCACCCTGTGGATAATGGCATAAGCTGGCTTTTCATTCCAAATAGGTGTCGGGCTGCCTTTTGGTGCTTGTGCCCTGCAAAAAATGGCTGCCGTGTTCGCCGATGGCACTGGCTCTGTCAACGGGTCGTGACCTGTGGTCCATCAGCAGATTTATCGTATTACGATAAAAATATCTTGACATACGATATGCTCTGCGGCATAATGAGGGCAGATACAAAGCAAGGAGGATGCTGTATGGAACAAAAAAGAATCGAAAAATGGCTGAAAATCATGCTGGTGGGCGCGGCGCTGTGCGGCGTGCTGGTCTACGGTGTTGCCATCCCTGAAGCGGGCCGTTCTGTGCTGTTGCTGGAGGCAATGCTGGAGCAGGACGCATTCAGCAGCTACTACTGGCCGTGGCTGCTGTTCCTCTGGGCCACGGCACTCCCCTGCTGTGCGGCGTGGGTGTGCGCGTGGAAGATCGCCGGAAATATCGGGGCGGACAAATCCTTTTCCCGCGTCAACGCAAAGCTGCTGCGCCATATTGCGACGCTGGCGGCCGGGGACGCCGTGTTTTTCCTCGTGGGAAATGTGGTGCTCCTGTGCGTCAACAGGAACCACCCCTCCGTGGTGCTGGTGTCGCTGCTGGTGGTGTTTCTGGGTGCGGCGGTGGCGGTAGCCGCAGCGGCGCTTTCCCATCTGGTGATACGGGCGGCGGAGCTGCAGGATCAGAGCGATTGGACGATTTAGGAGGGCACCATGGAAGGCGAGATTATTTTTAACATTGACGTCATGCTGGCCAAGCGGAAGATGAGTGTCACGGAGTTGGCCGAGCGGGTGGGCATCACCATTGCCAACATCTCCGTGCTGAAAAACGGCAAGGCCAAGGCGTTGAAAATTTCCACACTGGTGAAGCTGTGCGAGGCGCTGGACTGCCAGCCGGGGGATCTGCTGGCCTATCGAAAGGGACAGGAGCATGAAGAAAACGCGTAGGCGCGTCGGATTGCTGCTGGCAGCCATGTTGCTGCTGTGTGCCGCCGGGTGCGGCGATGTAAGCCACGGGAAGTCCCTTTCGAAACTCCTGCACTTGGATGTGACCGACGGCACGGTGGCGGCGTACCAAGATAGCCATGGCGGCTTTCTCGGCGACGGTGCGGCCTACTGGGAGATCACATTCCCCGATGACAGCGTCCGACAGGCCATCGAAGAGAGCAGCGCATGGAAGCAGCTGCCCATGACGGCGACGGTGCAGCAGCTGGCCTGCAGTCTGCTGGACGCCCAGCCTCCTGCCCTTCCGGCGGTGGAGCGGGGTTGGTACTTCTTTTATGACCGTCACGACCAGAGCCTGGATGCGTGGGATGCACAAGCGGCTTTGACGCGGCACTCCTACAACTTTACCGTCGCCGTTTACAATGCGGACACGGACACCCTTTACTGTCTGGTGTTGGATACCTGAGGTAGCCAAACGGCGGGAAATGTGCTAAAATAGGGGCAGTATCAAGATAAGCAGGAGGCGCTTATGCTCTTATCGGCAGAACATATTTCCATCAACTTCGGTATGCGGCAGCTGCTGGACGATGTGAATTTCTATTTAAATGAGGGGGACAAAACCGGTATCATCGGCATCAACGGTACCGGCAAGTCCACGTTTCTCCGGGTGCTGGCAGGCGCGGTGGAGCCCGACGAGGGAAAAATCTCCCGCAACCCCAATGTGCAGGTGAGCTACCTGCCCCAGAACCCGGTGATGCAGGAGGATGCCACCGTGCTGGAGCAGGTGTTCCTCCATATGTCGCCGGAATTCCGGGAGATCAACGAATACGAGGCCAAGGCCATGCTGCAGCAGCTGGGAATCTCCGATTTCTCCCAGAAAGTGGGCACCCTCTCCGGCGGACAGCGCAAGCGCGTGGCGCTTGCGGCGGCACTGCTGCAGCCGGCAGATGTGCTGGTGCTGGATGAGCCGACCAACCATCTGGACGCCGCCATGACGGCGTGGCTGGAGGATTGGCTGCGGCGGTTCCGCGGCGGTTTGGTGATGGTGACCCATGACCGATACTTTTTGGAGCGAGTGGTGAACCACATCACGGAGCTGTCCCGTGGAAAACTCTACCACTATGAGGCCAACTACTCCCGGTATCTGGAACTGAAGGAGCAGCGGCAGGAGATGGCGGAGGCCAGCGAGCGCAAGCGCCAATCTATCCTCCGTGTGGAGCGCGAGTGGATCATGCGGGGCTGCAAGGCCCGTTCCACCAAGTCCAAGGAGCGCATCGATCGCTATGAAGCCCTCCTCAATCAGGAGGCGCCGGAGCAGGACGATACGGTGCAGATGGCCGCGGCGTCCAGCCGTTTGGGAAAGAAGATCATCGCTCTGGAAGGCGTGACCAAGCGATTCGATGACCGCACGGTGATCCGGGATTTCTCCTATCAGCTGCTGCGCACCGACCGCATCGGCATCGTGGGCCACAACGGCGCGGGCAAGTCCACCCTGTTGAATCTGATTGCCGGGCGGCTGGAACCCACCAGCGGCACGGTGGAGCAGGGCAGCACCGTGAAGATCGGCTACTTCACCCAAGAGGGCCGGGAACTGGATCTTGACCAGCGGGTCTACGACTTTATCCACGACATCGCCGACGAGGTGCGCACCGACGAGGGTACCTTCTCCGCCAAGCAGATGATGGAGCGGTTCATGTTCCCCACGGAACTGCAATCCGTGCCCATCGGGCGGCTTTCCGGCGGCGAGCGGCGGCGTCTGTACCTGCTGTCGGTACTGATGGAGGCACCCAATGTGCTGCTGCTGGATGAGCCGACCAACGATCTGGACGTGATGACGCTGTCCATCTTGGAGGACTATTTGCAGGGCTTCCCCGGTCCAATCCTCACCGTCAGCCACGACCGATTCTTCCTCGATAAGGTGGCCGAGTCCATCTTTGAGGTGACCGGCGACGGACGGGTGCTGCGCTATACGGGCAACTGGTCCGATTGGGAGCAAAAGCGCAAGGAGGAGACAGCGCCGCCCCGTGTGGAAAAACCCAAAGCGGCGGCAGAGCGTCCCCGGCAGCAGAAGCTGTGCTTTTCCTATAAGGAGCAGCGGGAGTTCGAGACCATTGATGCGGACTTGGCGGCGCTGGAGGAGCAGCTGGCGGCGTGCGAAAAGGAGCAGAGCGCCTGCGGCAGCGACTATGTGCGCTTGCAGGAATTGCAAAAGCAGCAGACGGAGCTGGAACAGCAGCTGGAAGAAAAGACGGAGCGCTGGATGTATCTCACGGAGCTTGCCGAGAAGATCGAAGCGCAAAAGGAATAGTAGACAAGAAAAATCCCCGATATTTCCACGGAAATATCGGGGATTTGTTATCTTTTAAGAGCGCTGCGCCTCCGGGCTTTCCGGAATGGTGCGGCGATCCATAGCCCACTCGTAGAGCAGAACGAAGCCTGCGGCCAGTGCCACACCGAAGAGGTTGTTGCATACGCGCAGGAACAATGCACCGCCCAAGCCGTAGATACCGGCGGCCATGGTCAGTGCGCTGCAGCAGTTGACGGTGGTCTTGTAGCGGTAGTCCACGCAGAAGCCCAGCACGATGCCGCAGACCGGGCCGAGAAGTGTCAGCACGGACAGCGGGATGACCAGAGCGGCGAGGAAGAAGATGACACAGCCCGCCACTGTACCGATGATGCGCTGACTGAAGCGCTCCCCTACGTTGCCGGAGGTGTAGGGAGAGAGAAGGGCTGCACCGGCGAAACCGGCCCAGAGCCAGTGCTCGAGGTGCAGCAGCTGTCCGCCCAGCAGCACCACGGCAGTACCCAGAGCCAGACGCATCTGCCAGCGGCTCCGGAAATCGGAAAGACGGAATTCCTGCAGGATCTGGAGGAAGGAAATGCCTTTGTTTTTGTGACGGTGCTTGCAGTAGAAGATGGTGCCGCACACCAAAAAGCTCAGCGCCATGAGAATGGCACGATTCCACAGCAGCGTTCCCGTGACCGGGCTGCCTGTGAGGAACACATAGGCGAAGCTGTAAAGGCCGCCGTTGCCCATCTCCGGCTGCACCGTGGTCATGACGAAAATCACCATCATGGCGGCGAAGTTCACAAGCGCGCCCAGAACCGGCGGCAGCAGCGATGCGCCCACCGGGGCAAAGAGAAGCAGGGCGAACACGATACCGAGGTTGATGATGGAGTCCCGGATGCAGTAGCCGAAATCCACAAAGCGCACGGCCAGCAAAATGCAGAACAGAGCCACCAGTGCGGGGCTGTTCTCGCTGCCGAAGACGTTGGAGAGCGGCGCGATCAGTGCGACGGCAAGACCCACGATCAGCATGGGCCGCACCAGCATGGCCAGCCACAGCTTCCGGCGCTCCTTGGAGGTGTCTGCTGCGGCGATGTTCTTTTTCAGAACGGCCGGGTCAAGTTGCAGCATGTCGTAAAATTTCATGAATTTGCTCCTTCCTTACTGGGGTTGCCGTGGAGCGGATCATGTGCCGCCATATGCCGGTTGCCCTGTTCTATGAGTTCAAAAAGTCGGGTGAACTCCTCCCCCATTTGTCGCCGCAGGTCGTAGAGCGGCTGTAGGATCAGACCATAGCTGGCCTGCATCGCCTCTTCGCCTGCCTCTGTCAGAGAGAGTGTGCAGCTGCGCTCGTCCCGCGGATTTTTTGTCCGGCAGATGCAGCCCTTTTCCGACAGCTGCCGCAAGCACCGGCTCACGGCCTCTTTCTTCATGGCGGTGCGGCGGCTCATTGCCAGCGGTGTGTTGACCTCCGGATGGAGATACAAAATGGACAGCAGATCCAGCTCTGCGGCCGTCAGCGGACGTTTCTGCCCCTGGGGCAGCAGTGCCCGGGAAAACCGATGCAGTTCTTCCAGCATTGCCAGCATTTGCAGCCACTCCTTCTCTTCCATGGGTCTTCTCCCCCTCTGTTCGAAATAAGTTAACGAAGTTAATTAACATTGTTAATTATAGCAACTGTAAAGAAGTTGTCAAGAAGAAATGCGAAAAATTTTTATTATGTTAATAAAATAGATGCAAAAGAGCCGCCCTTTCCGAAGAAAGAGCGGCTCATGTCGGTGAGCTGGATTAGTGGAGCTCGACTTCCAGCAAGACGGGGTTGTGGTCGCTGTAGACGAAATCCTTTTGCAGCGTCTGCACCTTGACCGCCTCCACATTGGGGGAGACAATGAAGCCGTCGATCACATAATACTGGGTCAACGGGTCGGCGGGATTGTGGGGCTGGTTCAAAAGACGGCAGGTAGGCGTGGTGTCGTCATAGAGCACCTGCCAGGGCGCGGGAATCTCCGGCAGCAGGCCGGGTACCCAGGCGCTGGTCTCCTTCACCTCGTGCTTGGCACCGGGGAACACCTGATTGAAGTCGCCGCCGGCGATGACGTAGTTGCCCTTCTCATACTCCTCGGCCAGAAGGGTCAGCAGCTGCTGGGTCTGGGCAGTCTTGCCATCGCCGTCGTCATAGGCCTCCAGATGGAGGTTGACCATCACCAGCTCGTGGCCGGTGCCTTCGATGGGGATGCGGGAGACCAGCAGGCAGCGCTTGAGGTTGGCCGTGCGCATGGGCCAGCTGAAGGGGACGGGCAGGCTCTCGCGGGTGCATTCCTCCATGCGGAAGCGGCTGTAGGTGGCCACACCGGAGTTCACAGAGCTGATGGGGTCTGCGGGCGGGAAGGGCACAAAGTTGCACACATAGTTGGGGGCAAAGGCGGCGTCCTGTCGATCAAGATCCGTGTTGCCGTAGATTTGCCACTGGTTCTGATGGTAGCTGCGGGCAGAGTCCACATCCACCTCCTGCAGCATGGTGATGTCTGCGTCCACCTCGCCGAGGAAGTCGGAGATGCCGTTGAGGTTCTTCTCCACCACCTCTTTGCTCTCCGGGTTGGAGGTCTTGCCGCCGTCCAGCACGAAGTCGGACTCCTCGCCGAGTCCGCAGTAGCCGGTGTTCCAGGTGAGGATTTTTAGGGGCTGACCTTTGTAGTTCTCCTCGGCGCGCAGGAAGCCATCCTCAATCTGACCTCTGGCGGCCTGCTCCACAGGGGCGGGCTTATATTCCGTGGCGGTGAGCCAGCCCACAAAGGCTCCGGAAAGCAGCAGGAGCACACCCACGATGATCGCAGCGGTGATCCCTGCATAGAAATACCAATGGTGGCGCTTTTTGTTCGCTGTTGCTGCCATAGCGATTCTCCTTTAAACGCTGTCCCGCAGGACAGGGAATTTGATGCTCTCTATTTTATCATACCGCCTGAAAGACCGCAAGACGGCGATCTCCCGGGGGAAATCGCCGTCTTGCGGATGGTCAAAGCTGTATCTGGGCGCATTGTAGCGCCTTTTTTAGGATTTCACCGTGGTCAAAGGCCAGCTCCTCCGGGCGCAGCGTCACATCGTCCGATGTCAATAGGAGACGGTCGCCCTCCCGGTGCAGGGTGAACCACGCGGCGTCGGCGGCGTCGTCTCCTGCCTGCACGCCTAAGTCTCCGTGCACCACGGCACAAAAGGCCACGGACACTGTCCAGCCCCGGGGATCGCGGCCCGGTGCGCTGAACACATCCACCAGCTGCAAAGGAAGACCTCGGACGCCGGTTTCCTCCTCCAGCTCCCGGCGGGCGGTGGTTTCGATGGGCTCATTTTCATTGGCAAAGCCGCCGGGAGTGGCCCATTTCCCTAAGAAGGGATGGCCGCCGCGGCGAATGAGCAGCAGCTGTACGGCATCTTCCGTCTGCCGGAAAATCACAATATCCGCCGTCATGGCGGGCTTGGGGTAGTTATGTGTGCGGTACTGGGCGATGGCCTCCGCCTCCGTCAGACCCTTTTTATCTCGCAGTTCTTCCATAAAAATCGCCTCCGGTTCCATGATACAGCAAAAGCGGCTGCCGAAGCAACCGCTTTTGCCGCTGTTTGTGTCTTAGTCGATGGAAATGACCTTGTAGCCTGCCTCGGTGACAGCCTTGGTCAGCACCTCGTTGTCCACATCGTGGGTCAGGGTGACGACGGCATTGCCCTCGGTGTGGCTGGCAACAGCGGACTCCACGCCGTCAATGGCCTCCAGAGCGGTCTTGGCGTGCTTCTCGCACATGGGGCACATCATGCCCTCAATCTTCATGGTCTTGGTCATAGTTGCATTCTCCTTTTCGTTATTGATGGTTTCTTCAAAGGATACGACCTTGTAGCCCGCATCCTCGATGGCGGTTTTCAGTGCCGCGTGCTCCACAGGCCCGGTGACCTGTACCACGGCAGTGCCGGCGGTGTGGGAGGCGGTGGCCTCTGCCACGCCGTCGATCTTCTCAAGGGCGTCCTTGACGTGCTTTTCGCAGTGCTCGCACATCATGCCCTCAATGTGTACAGTGACGGTGTCCCTCTTCGCGTTGTCCGAGAGGATGGAGAGCACCTTGTAGCCCTCGTTCTCCACGGCCTCCTGCAGCACCTTGGCATCCAGAGAGTGGTGCAGCGTTACCAGTGCGCGCTTGTCGGTGTGGGAGGCGGTGGCCTCTGCCACGCCGTCGATCTTCTCAAGGGCGTCCTTGACGTGCTTTTCGCAGTGCTCACACATCATGCCCTCAATGTTCATCACCAGATGGATCTCCTCTGCGGCGTCGCAGGCGCACTGTACGGCGGCCTTGACAGGCTGGGCGGCAGCGGGCAGCACGATGGGCTCGGCAGGGGCGGCGGCCCGGTTCTTCAAGGGCTTATCCTTGGAGGCGTCATGCAGCTTGAAGAGGTTCAGACGCAGGGCGTTGGTGACCACGCAGAAGCTGGAAAGGCTCATGGCGGCGGCGCCCAGCATGGGGTTAAGTGTGATGCCGAAGTGAACCAGTACACCGGCGGCGATGGGGATACCGATGGAGTTGTAGAAGAAGGCCCAGAACAGGTTCTCGTGGATATTCCGCAGTGTGGCGCGGCTCAGACGGACAGCGGTGGACACGTCGCTGAGTTTGCTGTTCATCAGCACCACGTCGGCGGCGTCGATGGCCACATCGGCACCGGCACCGATGGCGATACCGATGTCGGCACGGGTCAGCGCGGGGGCGTCGTTGATGCCGTCGCCTACCATGGCCACCTTGCCGCGCTTTTGCAGCTGCCGGATGACGGCCTCCTTGCCGTCGGGCAGCACACCTGCGATGACCTCGTCCACACCGGCCTGTGCGCCGATGGCCTGTGCGGTGCGCTCATTGTCGCCGGTCAGCATGACCACATGGATGCCCATGCCCTGCAGCTCTCGGACGGCGCGGGGGCTGTCCTCCTTGATGGTGTCGGCCACGGCGATGATGCCCAGAAGCTTGCCGTCCTCAGAGAAGAACAGGGGCGTCTTGCCGGCCTCAGCCAGCTTCCGGGAGGCCTCCTCCAGCTGGGGGGAGACGGTGGCGACGGTCTTAATAAAGCTGCCGGAGCCGCCGTAGAGGGACTTGCCCGCCAGCTGGGCAGTCAGACCGTTGCCGGGCAGGGCGGTGAAGTTCTCCACCGCGTCGGCGCTGAGCTTCTTGTCCTCGGCATAGGCCACAATGGCCCGGGCCAGAGGGTGTTCGCTCTTGGCCTCCAGAGAGACGGCGCGGGCGATGAGGGTTTCCTCGGTGCAGCCCTCGGCGGGCAGAATGTCCGTAACACGGGGCTCGCCGGAGGTGATGGTGCCGGTCTTGTCCAGTGCCACCACGGCCACGCGGCCCGTCTCCTCCAGAGAGACGGCGGTTTTGAAGAGAATACCGTTCTTGGCACCCATGCCGTTGCCCACCATGATGGCCACGGGGGTGGCCAGACCCAGCGAGCAGGGGCAGGAGATAACCAGCACGGAGATGGCGCGGGCCAGCGCGTAGCCCACATCGCCGTTGATGAACATCCACACAATGAAGGTGATGACGGAGATAGAGATAACCGTGGGAACGAACACGCCGGCCACCTTGTCGGCGATCTTGGCGATGGGAGCCTTGGTGGCGGCGGCATCGGAAACCATCTGGATGATCTGGGAGAGTGTGGTGTCCTCGCCCACGCGGGTGGCCTCACACTTGAGATAGCCAGAGGTGTTGGTGGTGGCGGCGGAGACGCCGTCACCCACTTCCTTGTCCACCGGGATGGACTCGCCGGTGAGGGCGGCCTCGTTGACGGCGCTGGAACCCTCCAGAATAATGCCGTCCACGGGGATGTTCTCGCCGGGGCGCACCACAAAGATATCGCCCTTCTTCACCTGCTCGATGGGGACTTCCGTCTCCTTGCCGTCCTTGAGCAAAACGGCGGTCTTGGGCGCCAGCTTCATAAGGCTCTTGAGCGCGTCGGTGGTCTTGCCCTTGGAGCGCGCCTCCAGCATCTTGCCCACGGTGATGAGGGTCAGGATCATGGCGGCGGATTCAAAGTAGAACTCGTGGGCGTAGTGGTGCGCCGTCTCCATGTCGCCGTTTGCCATGTGATAGGACATGGCCAGCAGGGCGTAGACGCTCCACACATAGGACACGGCGGAGCCCATGCCCACCAGCGTATCCATGTTGGGGGCGCGGTTCCACAGTGCTTTAAAGCCGCTGGTGAAGAACTTCTTGTTGATGATCATAACAATCCCGGCCAGCAGCAGCTGAATGATGCCGTTGGAGAGGGGATTATCGAGGAACTTCGGCAGCGGCCAGCCCCACATGGCGGCACCCATGGAGAAGTACATCAGCACCAGCAAAAAGCCCACGGAGGTGAGGAAGCGGCGCTTGAGCTTGGGGGTCTCGTGATCCTCCAGCGCGTCGGCGGCATCGGCCATGGAGGGCTGTGCCTGTCCGGCGCCCTTCTCGGTGCAGCCGTAGCCGGCATTTTCCACCGCGGCAATGATCTCGGCGGGAGTCGCGGTACCCTCCACGCCCATGGAATTGGTCAGCAGGCTGACGGAACAGCTTGTGACTCCGGCCAGACCGCTGACCGCTTTTTCCACCCGCGCGGAGCAGGCGGCACAGCTCATGCCGGTTACATTATATTGTGTCATAAACGCTCCTTTCCCGGATTATTTCATTAGTTTATATAGTGTGTGTACCAAATCGTCAATGACCTCGTCATGACCTTCCCGGATATCCGTGGCGACACAGCCGCGGATATGACTGTTCAAAAGCTCTCGGTTGAAGGCGTTGATGGCTGCGCCGGCCGCTGCACTCTGGGTGAGAATATCGGTGCAGTAGGCGTCGTTTTCCACCATGCCCTTGATCCCACGGATCTGCCCCTCCAGACGGGAGAGACGGTTGATGAGCTTGCGGCGCTGCTCCTCACTGCGGACAGTTTTCTTTTCACAACAACATTCGCTCATGGATACAGCTCCTTTCTTATATACCCCCTAGGGGTATTTTGATTATAGCGTATCAGTATGTAGCTGTCAAGCCCCGTGGAAAACCCTTTTTATAGTGTAGAGCAGTTTTTTCGAGGGGGCGGGTATCCGTCATAACCCTCCTTACTTCGGGGAAATGCGACGGGGAAAAAGAGAGAATCTGACAGTTTTCACGATAAAACATTGTTAACATAAAGGTGTGGATAACTATGTGGATAATGTGCATAACCTTGTAATTACCCGAAAAATCAAGGTTAACGCCATTGTGGATATAAAAGGGGGTGCTTGATTATTTGCAACGATTTTGGCAAAAATCAAATACCCGGCGGGCTAGAGCCCAATGCCCCCCTTGCAAGAATAGGGAAAATACGATACACTATAATAGTTATGGACATATTTCCGGTGAAAATACCGGTCGGAGGATATTATGGCAAAAAAGAAAACCTATGATAACGAGAGTATTTCGTCGCTGAAAGGCGCGGAGCGTGTCCGAAAACGCCCCGGTGTCATCTTCGGTTCCGATGGTTTGGAGGGCTGTGAGCACGCCGTGTTCGAGATCCTCTCCAACTCCATTGACGAGGCCAGAGAGGGCCACGGCAAGGCCATCACCGTCACACGGTTTTTAGACCACTCCATTCAGGTGGAGGACGCCGGACGCGGCTGCCCCGTGGACTGGAACGAGCGCGAGGGGCGCTACAACTGGGAGCTGGTGTTCTGCGAGCTGTACGCCGGCGGTAAATATAATAATGAGTCCAGTGAGAACTACGAGTTTTCTCTGGGCTTGAACGGCCTTGGTTCCTGCGCCACCCAGTACGCCTCCCAACACATGGACGTGACCGTCTGGCGTGAGGGTAAGGAGTACAGCTTGCACTTTGAGCAGGGCGAGAACATCGGCGGCCTTGCTACCAAGGAGCAGACCGGCCGGGGCAAGCGCACCGGCACCTGCATCCGCTGGCTGCCGGATCTGGATGTCTTCACCGACATCGACATTCCCGCCGACTTCTATCGGGATGTGATGAAGCGGCAGGCCGTGGTGAACGCCGGGATTACCTTCCGCTTCCGCAACGAGGTATCCACAGGCAAATTCGAGACGGAGGATTTCCTCTACGAAAACGGCATTGCCGACTATATCACGGAGCTGGCCGGGGAAAATCCCCTGACGCTGCCCGTCTGCTGGGAGGCCGAGCGCCGGGGCCGTGACCGTGCGGATAAGCCGGAGTATAAGGTGAAGCTGAATGTGGCCTGCTGCTTCTCCAACCATGTGCACCTGTGTGAGCACTACCACAACTCCAGTTTCCTCGAGCACGGCGGCAGCCCGGAGAAGGCCACTCGTCTGGCCTTTGTGGGCGCCATCGACAAGTATCTGCGGGAGAACAATAAATACACCAAGGGCGAGGGGAAGATCACCTTTGCCGACGTGCAGGACTGCCTGCTGCTGGTGAGCAACAACTTCTCCACCCAGACCAGCTATGAAAACCAGACCAAGAAGGCCATCACCAATAAGTTTGTGCAGGAGGCCATGACGGAATTCCTGCGCAGCCGTCTGGAAATCTATTTTATTGAGAACCACGACGACGCCGAGAAGATCGCCGCCCAGGTGCTCATCAATAAGCGCAGCCGTGAGACGGCGGAAAAGACCCGTGTCAATCAGAAGAAAAAGCTGACGGAGAAGATCGACATCGCCAACCGTGTCCAGAAGTTTGTGGACTGCCGCACCAAGGACGTGAGCCGCCGCGAGATCTACATCGTGGAGGGCGATTCCGCTCTGGGTGCCTGTAAGCAGTCCCGCGACGCAGAGTTCCAAGGCATCATGCCGGTGCGCGGTAAGATCCTCAACTGTCTGAAGGCCGACCTGCCCCGTATCTTCAAGAGCGATATCATTACGGATCTGATGAAGGTGCTGGGCTGCGGCGTGGAGGTGTCCGGCCGTGCCGTGAAGGAGCTCAACCAGTTCGACATCAATAATCTCCGCTGGAACAAAGTCATCATCTGTACCGATGGTGATGTGGACGGTTTCCAGATCCGCACCTTGATCCTCACCATGATCTATCGCCTCTGCCCCACCCTCATCCGGGAGGGCTATGTCTACATTGCCGAGACGCCCCTTTTTGAGATCACCTGCAAGGAGAAGACGTGGTTTGCCTACTCCGAGAAGGAGAAGTCTGACATTGTCAAGTCGCTGGAGGGCAAAAAGATTTCCATCCAGCGCTCCAAAGGTCTGGGTGAAAACGACCCGGAGATGATGTGGCTGACCACCATGAACCCGGAGACCCGCCGCTTGGTGGAGGTGCTGCCGGAGGACGTGGAGGAGACGGCCCGGGTCTTTGACCTGCTGCTGGGCGACAATCTGGCAGGGCGCAAGGAGTATATCGCCGAGAACGGCTATAAATATATGGACATGATCGATGTATCCTAAGGAGGTGTGCTGACAAATGGCAAAAAAGAAAACAGACGTGCCGGTGAAGCACGCCACGAACCCCAATGTAATGGGCCTGCAGGGCACAGTGCTGCGTCAGGGCATTACCGAGACGCTGGACAGCAACTATATGCCCTACGCCATGAGCGTCATCGTCTCCCGTGCTATCCCGGAGATCGACGGCTTCAAGCCCTCCCACCGAAAGCTCCTCTACACCATGTATAAGATGGGGCTTTTGACGGGCAACCGTACCAAGTCCGCCAACATCGTGGGTCAGACCATGCGTCTTAACCCCCACGGCGACGCCGCCATCTATGAGACGATGGTGCGTCTTTCCAAGGGCAACGAGTCTTTGCTCCACCCCTTTGTGGACAGTAAGGGTAACTTCGGTAAGGTCTACTCCCGCGATATGGCCTACGCCGCCAGCCGTTATACGGAGGCGAAGCTGGCCCCTATCTGCGCCGAGCTGTTCCGCGACCTCGACTGCGACGCGGTAGACTTTGTGGACAACTATGACAACACCACCAAGGAGCCGGCGCTGCTGCCCACCACCTTCCCCAATGTGCTGGTCAGCGCCAACCAGGGCATCGCCGTGGGTATGGCGTCCCAGATCTGCGGCTTCAATCTGGGCGAGGTGTGCGATACCACCGTGGCGTATCTGAAAAATCCCGACCACGATATCGCCTCTACCCTGCTCTGCCCCGACCTCTCTACCGGTGGCGAGATCATCTGTGACCCGGACGAGCTGCGCAAGATCTATGCCACCGGCCGCGGCGGCTTGAAGGTGCGCTCCAAGTGGCGCTATGATAAGAAGGAGAACGTCATCGAGGTCTATGAGATCCCCTACTCCACCTCTGTGGAGGCCATCCTCGATAAGGTGGCCGAGCTGGTGAAGTCCGGCAAGGTGCGGGAGATCAACGATATGCGTGATGAGAGCGATCTGACCGGCTTGAAGCTGGCCATCGACCTCAAGCGCGGCGTGGACGCGGATAAGCTGATGCAAAAGCTCTTCAAGATGACGCCTTTGCAGGATACCGTCAGCTGCAACTTCAATATCCTCGTGGGCGGTATGCCCCGTGTCATGGGCGTGGGCGAGATTTTGGAGGAGTGGACGGCATGGCGGACGGAGTCGGTGCGCCGCCGCGTCTATTTCGTGCTCCATAAGAAGAAGGACAAACTCCACCTGCTGCAGGGCCTCAAGCGGATCCTGCTGGACATCGACAAGGCCATCGAGATCATCCGCAACACGGAAGAAGAAGTGGAAGTGGTGCCCAACCTGATGATCGGCTTTGGCATTGATCAGGTGCAGGCGGAGTATGTGGCGGAGATCAAGCTCCGTAATATCAATAAGGAGTATATCCTCAAGCGCGTGGCGGAGACGGAAGCGCTGGCGGAGGAAATCGCCGATCTGGAGGACACGCTGGCAAAGCCCAGCCGCATCCGCAAGATCATCATTGACGAGCTGACGGCCGTGAAGAAGAAGTACGCCAAGCCCCGCAAGACCACCATCATCTACAGCGATCAGGTGGAGGAGTGGGACGAAGAGGAGGATGTGGACACCTATCCCGTCCACCTGTTCCTCTCTAAGGAGGGCTATTTCAAGAAGATCACGCCCCAGTCTCTGCGCATGAGCGGCGAGCAGAAGTTCAAGGAGGGTGACAGCCTCCGGGAGACGGTGGAGACCGTCAGCAACGCCGAAGTGATGTTCTTTACCGATCACTGTCAGGTCTATAAGACCCGCTGCGATCAGTTCAGTGACAGTAAGGCGTCCCTCCTGGGCGACTATCTCCCGGCCAAGCTGGAGATGGACCCGGAGGAGAACGTGGTCGCCATGGTGCTGCCCGGAGATTACAGCGGCCATCTGCTGTTCTTCTTTGAAAACGGCAAGGTGGCACGGGTGGAGATGAAGGCCTACCAGACCACCTCCAACCGCCGCAAGCTCACCAGCGCCTACAGTGATAAGAGCCCGCTGGTGGATCTTCGGGTGCTGCGGGAGGAGCAGGAGCTGGTGCTCTACTCCACGGAGCCCCGCGCGCTGATCCTCCATACGTCCCTGCTCTCCCCCAAGGCTACCCGTTCCACGCAGGGCGTGACGGTGATGACACTGAAGCCTAAGTACCATCTGGAGCGCACGGCGCTTCTGGCGGAGTGCGGCATCACCAATCAGGCCCGCTACCGCGTCCGTTCCCTGCCGGCCGCCGGTGCGATCGTCAAGCCGGAGGACAGCGACGAAAAGCAGCTGGAACTGCTGTAAGGGATCGAGAAAACAGGGATACCGTTTTGGTTAGAATAATGCAGCCGGGGCTGCTTTGATGGAAGTTATCAACTTTGTGACAAGACCACCGAACCGTTCGGCGGAGAAAAGAAAGGAGACGCTGTTATGAAAAACAAAATTCGTGAAACCATTGTACGCTATGCCATCATCACGGTAGCCTGTGCCGTCTATGCATGGGGCTTTGCGTGGTGTTTCGACGCAAACCACATCAGCGTAGGCGGATTTACCGGTATTGCTCAGATCATCAACTATTTCCTGCCCTGGGCACCTGTGGGTATCATGACCATTGTCTTGAATGTGCCTCTCTTCTTCCTGGGTTGGAAGAAGCTGGGCAAGGAAACGCTGATCAGCTCCCTCTTTGCCATGGCCATATCCTCTCTTTTTATCGACATATTCCTCGCCGTTCATCAGTTTCAGGCCATGGACCCCATTCTGGCCAGTATCTACGGCGGCCTGTTCTTGGGTGTTTCCGGCGGCGTGATGATGCGCCAGAGCGCCAATACCGGCGGCTCGGAGATGGCAGCCCGGCTTTTGAAGCTGAAGTTCGAGGGCGCCTCCATGGGCACGCTGCTGCTGTCGGTGGATCTGATAGTGACGGTGGTCTACGCCTTTATCTTCCGGGATATGACCCGCGCCCTCTATGGTGTGGTCGGCCTTTATGTGGCCTCTCTGGCCATGGATAAGGTCATCTACGGCGCCAACGCTGCCAAGGTGGTGCAGATCATCTCTCGAAAGCAGGAGGAGATCACGGCACGGCTCTTGGAGCTGGATCGCGGTGTCACGCTGCTGCAGGGGCGCGGTGCCTACAGCGGAGAGTCAAAGCAGGTGATTTTATGCGCTGTGGGCCGCAGTGAGATGGTCGAAGTGAAGCGTCTGGTGCGTGAGATCGATTCGGACGCCTTTGTGATCGTTATGGACGCCTATGAGATTCTGGGCGAAGGCTTTGCCGAGCACAAGGAAAACAGCCTTTAAGGAAAAGGGGGAAGCGCCGTGAAAAAGATACTGTTATCGCTGCTGCTGGCCGCGGCGTTGCTGCTGAGCGGCTGCAGCCCTATCCTCAATCGGGAGTACAGTGTCGTTCAGCCCCACTCCTTCACCTATTATGAGGGGAACAACCGCAGCGTGCTGCGGGCGGAGAGCTATCAGGATGTGGTCAATGACCTGCTGGTGCTCATCGGGTCCGGTGCCAAGGAGGGCACCATCTGGCTCTATGCCGGCGAGGAACCGCTGGATGCGGCGGAGGCGGCGGAGAGTGCCTGCCGTGAGGTGAAGGAGGAAACGCCGCTGGGGGCCTATGCCGTGGACTATCTCAGCTACACGGTGGATGATTCGTCCCGCAATTATACGGAGATCCGCTTGACGGTGGGCTATCGCCGCAGTGCTGAGCAGGTCTCCTCCATGGTCCACGCCACCAGTATTGCTGCTCTCTATGACCTCCTGTCGGCTGCTGCCGCCAATGGCGCGGAAGAATTGGTGGTGCAGGTGTCCTACTTCGACCGACAGGAACAGGAAGTGGCGGCAATCGTGGAGCGCGTGCAGCAGGAGAAGCAGCCCGGTTCCGTGGAAAAATGGCCGGTGCATTTCTATCCCGACGGCGGCAATGCGGGGATCATAGAAATTATTTTGAAAAACAAGTAAAAAATAAGAAGAACGGGGTTGACAGTTGGCGAAACGCCTGCTATAATCAATACTGTTCTGCGGGCGTAGCTCATCTGGTAGAGCGCAACCTTGCCAAGGTTGAGGTAGCGAGTTCGAGCCTCGTCGCCCGCTCCAAAAGCCCTTCTGCAATAGCGGAGGGGTTTTTTACTGCTCATTTTTCGAAATGGGCAGTTTTTTATGTCTGAAATTGTGCCGATAGGCCGCAAAAAGGGCATGACGCAAAATAGACCCGTGCGACCAGGCAGGCGTATAAAAGAAGAGATTCCGGAGTAATGCCGGTGAAAAGCGCCGGCTGCCTTCCCTTCTGGCTGCCGAATGTGCTATTATGTGGGCTGCGGAAAAAGATGTAAAATCCGCCGAAGGAGAAAATGAACGATGAAAAAAGAAGCAAAACAGATTGTGCTTGTGCTCCTTTTCCTGCTGTTGGGCGGTGTTATGGGCTACTTTGCAGCCATTACGCAGGCCGAGAGGCTGAGAGATCCTGCGATCATGGCTCTTTGGGAAGCGCAAAATATGCCGGTGCCGGAGCCGATCACCGTGCCCAGAAGTGTGATTTCCTTTGGGTTGCTTTTTTCGGGCATCCCCACGGGCCTGTTCTTTTATCGGCACATCGCCGCAAGCTGGCTTACCCCTATGGCGCCTAAAATCATCATCGGAATTATTGCCTTTCCCGTCTACGCACTTGTCGGCGCAATCGGTTCCATCCCCTTTATGGTTTACAAGGGAATCTCTCTGCTCAAAGGGAAAGGGAAAAATGGCAGATGAAATCGAACCTGCAGCAGCAGGGAGATTCTGCCCTGTGCGCAGGAAAACGATGGATATAAAAAAGCAGTACACCTTTAAGGTGTACTGCTTTTCTTTTGGCTGTTTCTATCAGTCCAGATGGCGGGTGAAATTGCCGCCGATGCGTGCGGCCTTTTTCACAATGAAGAAAGCGTTGGGGTCGATTTCCAGCACAGCGTGCTGCAGTGCGTCGATCTCAAATTTGGACAGACACACGCACAATACCCGCAGCTCGTCACCGGTGTAGCCGCCGTGGCCCTCCCAGAAGGTGACGCCGCGCTGCAGATTGTCCATGATATACCGGGGCAGCTCCGGGCGCTTATCCTTGGTGAAGATCAGGACTTCCATCACCACGTTCTGCTGGTGGGAACGGTCCACCATAAAGCTGGAGAACACGTTGCAGATCACCGAGTAGATGGCAGTGGGGATATTGAAGAGGAAAAGGCAGACGGAGTAGAGAATGACGTTGAAAACCAGACCAAAGCGGCCTACGCTGAAATTGGCCTTCTTCTTGGAGAGATAAAGGCCGATGATGTCGGTGCCGCCGCTGGAGCAGCCGCTGGTGAGCACAATGCCGCTGGCAAAGCCGATGAGCAGGCCGCCTACCAGACAGTTGGCCAGCATATCGCTGAGAATAGGCGTGGCAGGAATGGGAATAATACTGAGGAAGAAAGAGTTGGCGACGGTGCAGATGATGGTGCGCACCACGAAGGAACGGCCGAAGTTATGCCAGGCCAGCCAGAAGAGGGGCAGGTTCAGCAGCAGGTTGAGAAGACCGGCGATATCAAAGGGGAGCTGCAGGTGGAGATAGTTCACCAACAGGGTACGCACGACCTGACATAGACCCATAATGCCGCCGGAATAGAGCTGAGAAGGTACAATGAACAGATTGATGGCTATGGACATGAGAAAAATACCGGCAACACCGGTGAGAACACGGGCGAAGGGGTGATGTAAAGCTTTTTCTAACATAATATTTCTCCTCATTCATACGCGGAAACAATACATACCTTTATAAAGGACAGTATATGCGTTAGTGGAAGAAAGTCAAGCCCCTATAAGCTGTAGCGCAGTGTACGAAACAGCTTGTCCACGGAGCGTGAAATCGTGCGGGAAACGGTGGACTTGGACAGGTGCAATTCCTCGGCGATGGCGGTGACGGATTTCCCGTCGAAAAAGTGCATGGTGAGCATCTGCCGCTGCCGATCCGTCAGCTCCTCCGCCATGGCTTTGGGAAGATTCCCCAGAAGCCGTTCCAGCCGCAGGTGGTTGTCCTCCCCCTGTTCCCGCTGCCACAGCTGGAGTCCGGCTAAGTCCATGATGTCAAAGGATGTATTTGCCATTGCGTGCGTGGCTCCTTTCGTAGTAGTGTTCTGTCAGCTCTGCCAGTTCCCGGGTCTGGCGCAGCATCGGCTGCAGCTCCCGGATCCGCTGGCGTAGGTGGAATTGCTTCTCCTCATCCATCTCCTCTAGGAGCTGACCCTGCAGTTGTTTGATGCGCTGTGCGATGGCAGCAGCGCTGTCTCGATACAGCGCGGAAAGCTGTGTAAGTGTCATAAGGATCTCCCTCTTTCTGAAAAATAATATTTTTATCACTCTTTGTAAAAATATTGTTGACAAACACATAAACTTCTGTTATCATAATCTTCGCTGGTTGTTCGCTGGTGTAGCTCAGCTGGTAGAGCAGCTGATTTGTAATCAGCAGGTCGGGGGTTCGAGTCCGTCCACCAGCTCCAATTTCATATGGGGGATTTCCCGAGTGGCCAAAGGGGACAGACTGTAAATCTGCTGGCACCGCCTTCGGTGGTTCGAATCCACCATCCCCCACCAGACTCCCGGATGCTTCGGCATTCGGGAGTTTTATTTTTTCTGCTTCGTCTTTCTCGCCTTCTTATAGGCAGGAGGGGCGGAGTTTTTTGCTGCCTATCCTGCCGTGCAGAAGACAGGATGGAAGACTGAGGACGAAATGCGCGGGAAAAATGGGGCGGAAAGGGCCTCTGCACTGTGGATCGAGGGGCATGATCGGCACAGCTGCTGCTCTCAGAGGTTGTGTTGCCATACACATTGCGCAAACCACAGCGCGTGTGCGGCGAAGCTTTGGTTAGCGCCCCTGTGGATGGCGGCGGCATTTGGACGCGTTGTTTCTCCGCCGATGCGGAAGAATCGGCGGAGCATTGCTTCGTGGCGCAGAGTCGTACTGGAATGTGGTGCGCTTCATGGTGGGCAATGTGGTGCCGGAGAGCGTTGTAGGTTCCTCTTCCTACTCTGCGGCGCGTCATCCGGCGGTTTTCGCGGCGGCGATGTTCTGCATTATCGGGCAGGGGATAATGCTGTACAAATTCCACAAAACTTGGAGGATGACTTTCACGTTTTCCACAGGCAGCACGGTTTTCCGTGCTGCCTGTTTTTTTGGCGTGTGTACCAGTTTCCTTGAGAGCAATTTCAGAATATCACAAGAAAACTGGTAAGTCAAGCATAAAATAACAAGTTTCTTGATAAAATGAATTGACAAAGCCAAGAAACTAAGCTACCATAGAAGGAGAAAATGACGAAAAATGTCGAAGGAGGGAAAAGCATGGCCTTTGGAGAACGGCTGCGCCAACGGCGGGAGGAATTGGGGATGACCCGTCCGGAGTTGGCACAGCGGCTGGGCGTGTCCCGGTCTGCGATTGGCAATTATGAGACGGGCGTCAGTGCGCCGCGGGAAGAGGTGTTGCTGCGGCTGTTTGATGCGTTGAGCGTGGACGCCAACTACCTATACCGCGATAGTTTCCGCTTTGATGGGAATACCTGCTCCAAGGAAGAGCGGGCGCTGTTAGAAAAATATAGAAGCCTCGGTTTGACGGGACGGCAGACGGTGCAGCAGCTGCTGGATGGGCTGAGCGCCTGGCAGACGGAGATGCAAGGGGAGCGAGAGATGGAGCCGGAGCAGCGGCGCATGATTCCGCTCTATTGCTCTCCGGCGGCGGCAGGCTATGCGGCCCCGGCCTTTGGCGATGACTATGAGCTGGTTCCTGTGACCGGCGAGATTCCTCAGGGAGCAGAGCTGGCGGTGCGGATCCAGGGTGATTCCATGGAGCCATTGATCGCCGATGGTTCTTCTGTATATGTCAACCACGATCCGCTGCAAAATGGGGATGTGGGCATCTTCTGTGTGGACGGAGAAATGCTCTGCAAGCAGTATTATCGTGATCCGCTGGGCATGGTGTACCTCTTCTCCCTCAATCGGCGGAGAGCCGATGCGGATGTGGTGCTGACGCCGGACGGCGGGCGGACGCTGACCTGCTTTGGCCGGGTGATGATGCGTACGCAGCCGCTGCCCATGTAAGAAAATGAGAAGCGCCCGGATTTATTCCGGGCGCTTTGGCTGTATCGGGACGACTTTTGCCCATAAAAATCCCCCGACCCGTGCGCAGTACACAGGTCGGGGGGTGTTGCTGTCAAAGAATCATCACAGGATGAACCCGCCGTCGGCGGTGAGCACCTGTCCTGTCACGAAGGAGGAACGCTGATCTGCGAAGAAGGCCACGGCGTGGGCGATGTCCTCCGGTGTGCCGAGACGGCCCAGCGGCGTCTCCTCCTGCAGCTGGGGAACGATCTCCTCCCCTACCTCCTTGAGCATATCCGTCTGAATGACGCCGGGGGCCACGCAGTTGACACGGATGCCGGAGGGTGCCAGCTCCATGGCCAGAGAGCGGGTCAGCCCCACGATGGCCGCCTTGGTGCAGGCGTAGGCCACCTCGCAGCTGGCGCCGCGCAGACCCCAAATGGAGGAGATGTTGACGATGGTGCCCTCGTGCTGGTGAAGCATGGCGGGCAGTACGGCCTGACAGGCGTGGAAAGCGCCGTCCACGTTGACGGCGAACATCTCGCGCCACAAGTCCTCGGATACGTCCTGAAAAAGCCCCTGCCGGGAGATGCCGGCGTTGTTCACCAGCAGCGACACATCGCCGAACTGCCGGCGGACGGCGGCCACCATGGCCTCTACCTGTTCCCTGCTGCGCACATCTGCCTGCTGTACCATGACGCGGCAGCCCTCGTCCGACAGCTCCTTGCAGAGCGCCTCGGCGCAGTCGCGGCGCTCATGATAGTTGATGCAGACAGCCCAGCCGCTGTGGGCCAGTTCTCGGGCCACAGCCCGTCCGATACCGCGGGAAGACCCGGTGACCAGTGCGATTTTTTCCATTCCCTCAGCTCCTTTGGAGATGATTTTAGAAAAGTATATCAAAAATTTCTCCTTTTCGCAAGAAAAGTGTTGACAACGGGCGGCAGTTGCGATAATATACTATTGTTGTTTGCGCGGTTAGCTCAGCTGGTAGAGCACATGCTTGACGTGCATGGGGTCACAGGTTCGAGTCCTGTACCGCGCACCATCAAAGAGATACGACTTCGGTCGTGTCTCTTTTTTGTTTTATCTGTGAAAAGGTCCCGGCACCCATCGAGGTGCCGGGACTTTCGTTTACAGTTGGTTTTCCAGTTTCCGGAGATAGGCCTGAAACTCCTCCGGTAGTGGGCAGGTGAGCTCCACCGGCTGACCGGTACGGGGGTGGATGAACCGCAGCCCCACGGCGTGAAGGCACTGCCCGGTCAGCCCCGGCACCGGCTTTTTGCCGCCGTACACCGTGTCGCCCAGAATGGGGTGACCGATGTGGGCCAGATGCACCCGGATCTGATGAGTGCGCCCCGTCTCCAGACGGCAGCGCAGATGGGTGACGCCGCGATACCGGGCAATCACCTCCCAGTGGGTCACGGCCTCGCGTCCGTTTTTCGCCGTCACCGCCATGCGCTTGCGGTCGGTGGGATGGCGGCCGATGGGCGCGTTGACGGTGCCCTGCTCCTCCCGGAAATTGCCCACAGCCAGACACTCGTAGGTGCGGCCCAGCGTGTGGTCGGAGAGCTGGGCGGTCAGAGCCAGATGCGCCGCGTCGTTCTTGGCGGCGATGATGAGACCACTGGTGTCCCGGTCGATGCGGTGGACGATGCCGGGACGCTTCTCCCCGCCGATGCCGCTGAGGGAGTCGCCGCAGTGGTAGAGAAGCGCGTTGACCAGCGTGCCGTCGGGATGCCCCGGCGCGGGGTGTACCACCATGCCGGTGGGCTTGTTGACCACGATCACGTCCTCGTCCTCATAGACCACGTCCAGCGGGATGTTTTGGGCAATGAGCTCCGTCTCCTCCGCCTCCGGAAGAGTCACGGCAAGGGTCTCCGTGCCCGTGAGCTTGTGCTTTTTGCCCAGCGCCACGCCGCCGCAGACCACACAGCCCGACTCACACAGCCGTGCCGCCGCGCTGCGGCTCACGTTTTCCACATGGGCGGCGAGAAAGCTGTCCAGCCGCTGCCCTGCATCTTCAGTTGTGGCTTGCAGAATCACCGGATCCATGGTCGTTCTCCTTCTTTTTAGCGTCGTATTTTTCGTAGAACCACAGGTAGTAGATGGCGCCTAAAATAGCGCCCACCACCACAAAGCAGTCCGCCAGATTGAAAATGGGATAGTTAAAGAGCAGAAGATCGAACATATCCACCACATAGCCGTGGGCGACACGATCGATCATGTTACCGATGCCGCCGCCCAGCACCAGTACGCAGGCGGTGACGCCCAAGGGGTGACGGACGATTTTCTTGAAGAGCAGCACCGCCACGGCGATCATAAGAACGGCAGTCACGACCAGCAAAAGCCCGGTCATGCCGGAGAAGCTGGACCAAGCCGCACCGTAGTTGTGCAGCCGTGTCAGCTGCATCACATGGGGGAGAAACGGTGCGGACTCCCCCAGCGCCAGATGGGTCACCGTCCAGTATTTTAAGAGTTGGTCGCCGGCGATGAGGGCGATGAAAAGCAATGCATACAGCATGAAATGAAGTTCCTTTCCTAAAAACTGGTACTATCATAGCTCATGGCGCGTTATTTTGCAATAACGGGAAATCTTTCCGCCTTTTTTCGCCCTCTTTCCTTGTGTGAAGTGTCAGATTGTGCTATAATTAAACCTTAAAGTCGGGCAATAGCGCCTTTTGACAGGCGGCAGGATTTTGGCCCGCAGAATCTCCTTGCCGGGGCGGTTTCCGACCGTGGGCGAGAGGATACTTAGGAGGTTTCACTTGGATAGAAATTTAGTGCTGCTGGACGAGGTGCAGACCGCCCGTCAGCGGGATTTTGAAAAGAAATTGAAAGCCATCCACGAGAGCCGGGGTCAGACGCCCCTTGCCATGGTGGATACCTTTGGCTGCCAGCAGAATGTGGCCGACAGCCAGAATATTATGGGCATGCTGGAGGCCATGGGCTGCGCCCTCACCGACGATCCGGCAAAGGCGGACATCGTGGTGCTCAACACCTGCGCCATCCGTGACCACGCGGAAAAGCGCGTGTTCGGCACGCTGGGCGCACTGACCCATACCAAAAAGGCCAACCCCAACCAGATCATTTGCCTGAGCGGCTGCATGGCGCAGCGCCCCGAGGTGGCGGAGAAGGTGCGCCAGTCCTACCGCCATGTGGATCTGGTGTTCGGCCCCCAGGCCATGTGGAAGTTCCCGGAGCTGCTCTATGAGGTCTATACCCGTCACGGTCGTGTTTTCTCCGTGGAGGATGAGCACGGCCACATCGCCGAGGGAATGCCAGTGGTGCGTGAGGGGGATATCCGGGCATGGGTGTCCATCATGTACGGCTGCAATAACTTTTGCTCCTACTGCATCGTGCCCTATGTCCGGGGCCGTGAGCGCAGCCGCGATGCCGATAAGATCATCGCCGAGGTGCGGGAGCTGGTGGCAGCGGGCTACAAGGAGATCACCCTCTTGGGGCAGAATGTCAACTCCTACGGCAACGACCTCCACAACGGCTGGAACTTTGCCCGCCTTCTGCGGGCCATCGACGAGATCGAGGGCGACTACCTCATCCGCTTCATGTCCTCCCAGCCCAAGGACGCCAGCCATGAGCTCTTTGATGCCATGGCGGAGTGCCGCCATGTGGCAAAGCAGCTGCACCTGCCGGTGCAGTCCGGCTGTGACCGGGTGCTGCGCGCCATGAATCGCCCCTATGATCGGGAGAAATATGTGGAGCTGATCACTTACGCCCGGAAGGTCATGCCGGAACTGGTGCTGACTTCCGACGTGATCATCGGCTTCCCCGGCGAGACAGAGGCGGAGGCCATGGAGACGGTGGATCTGGTGAAGAAGACGGAGTTTGACGCCCTATTCACCTTTATTTTCTCCCCGCGCCCCGGTACACCGGCGGCGAAGATGGACGACCCGGTGCCCCGGGCGGAGAAGCAGGTCTGGTTTGACCGGCTGTGCGAGGCACAAAATGAGATTTCCGCCCGCCGCCATGCCGCTTATGTGGGACGGACACTGCGGGTACTGATGGACGGCGAGACGGACGATGTGCGCTGGCCCCTCTCCGCGCGTACCGAGGGCGGACGATTGGTGCATATGGTGGGCGAAAAGTCCATGCTGGGCACCTATCAGATGGTGAAGATCACCGACAGCAACACATGGGCGCTGTTCGGCGAGGTGGTACGATAAATTGCGTTTGAAACGGGAGGCGTTTTTATGGCAGAGCTGACCCC
>JAHHSH010000060.1 GCA_020025345.1 Oscillospiraceae bacterium
GGAATCCGGCTGGATGTACTGTGTGAACGGCTGGTATCCCAACTACGGTGTCAGCCGCTATGTGCTGCAGGATCAGGACGAGGTGCAATTCAACTACACCTGTGATCTGGGCCGGGATTTAGGTGGAAATTGGCAGGGGCAGAGATGATATGAAGCAGGATGCATTTGCTGCCTGCCACCCCGCTGTAAACTTTTTCTATTTTATACTGGTGATCGGGTGCTCCATGTTTGTGATGCACCCGGTCTTCCTGTTTCTCTCCTGCTTGGGTGGTATGGCGTATTATATCTATCTCAAGCGCTGGAAGGCGTTTAAAACCGCACTCTGGCTGATGCTCCCTGTGTTTTTGATCACGGCCATCGTCAATCCGCTCTTTACCCATGCGGGTGTGACGCTGCTGATGTATCTGCCCTCCGGCAATCCGCTGACGCTGGAATCCATCCTCTACGGATTGGGAGCCGGTGCCATGCTGGTATGTGTCATCAACTGGTTTTCCTGCTATCAGGAGGTGATGACCTCGGATAAATTTATCTATCTTTTCGGCAGGATCATCCCGGCCATGTCGCTGGTATTGTCCATGGTGCTGCGCTTTGTGCCTAAGTTCAAAAACCAGATTGAGAAGGTGTCCAACGCACAAAAGTGCATCGGACGCGATGTGACCAACGGCAATGTGCTGGAGCGCTCCCGCCATGGTATGAAGATCCTTTCCATCATGACCACATGGGCGCTGGAAAACTCTGTGGAGACAGCGGACTCCATGAAATCCCGGGGCTACGGTCTGCGGGGACGTGTGAATTTTTCCATTTACCGTTTTGATAGCCGGGATAAGGTGCTGTGCGGTATTATGGCGGCGATGGGCATCGTTGTGATCGGAGGGATCGCCACCAAAACAGTGCGCTTTCTTTATTATCCCATGGTGACGATGAACGGTATCAACTTTGGGTCGGTGCTGGTCTATGTGTGCTACGGCGCACTCTGCCTCCTACCGCTGATGATGAATGTGATCGAGGATATAAAATGGCATTATTTGAAATCAAAGATTTGACTTTTACTTATCCGGATGCGGATAAGCCGGCACTTTCTCATCTGAATTTCACGGTGGAGGCCGGTGATTTTGTGGTGATCTGCGGCAAGTCCGGCTGTGGTAAGACCACGCTTTTGCGGCATTTTAAGACGGTTATGACACCCTACGGCAAGCGGGAGGGCGAGATCCTTTTTTGCGGCGAAAAGCTGGAGGAAGTGCCTGTGCGAACCCAGTCCGGCGAGATCGGCTATGTGCTGCAAAGCCCGGACAACCAGATCGTCACCGATAAGGTCTGGCATGAGCTGGCTTTCGGCGTGGAGAATCTGGGCTATGACCAGCAGACCATCCGCCTGCGTGTGGCAGAGATGGCCAGCTTTTTCGGCATCCAGAACTGGTTCCATAAGAACGTGGAGGAACTATCCGGCGGACAAAAGCAGCTTTTGAATCTGGCCTCCGTGATGACCATGCAGCCCAAGGTACTGGTGTTGGACGAGCCCACCTCCCAGCTGGATCCCATTGCGGCGGCGGAGTTCTTGTCCACCATCCGCAAGATCAATCTGGACTTGGGCATTACCGTCATCATCATTGAGCACCGTCTGGAAGAGGTATTCCCTATGGCGGATAAGGTGCTGGTGCTGGAGGACGGGAAAAAACAGTTTTATGATGAGCCCCGGAAGGTGGGGACGGCATTGGCGGACGACGATCTCTTTTTGGCTATGCCCAGCCCAGTGCAGATCTATAACGCCACGGGGCAGGTGGGGGAGTGCCCGCTGACCGTGTGTGAGGGGCGCAACTGGCTGCAGGAACACTTTCTTCCGCAGGAGCCGACGCCAGAGCCTGATGCGGAGCGGAAAAAGGCCGACGGACAGACGCCGGCGGTCGAGGGAAAAGAACTGTGGTTCCGCTATGAAAAAGAGGGGAAAGACATTGTCAAAGACCTCTCTCTACAGGTGAAAAAGGGGGAACTCTACTGTATTCTGGGTGGCAACGGCACGGGCAAGAGTACCACGTTGTCGCTGCTCTCCGGCATCCACCGGCCCTATCGGGGAAAGATCCTGCTCAACGGCAAAGACCTCCGGAAGATTGGCGACAAGGAGCTTTTTGATCATTTCCTGGGCGTGCTGCCCCAGAATCCCCAGACACTCTTTGTCCGTGATACGGTGCAGGAGGATCTGGAGGAGATGCTCCCTAAGCTGATGCCCCGAAAAGAGCGGGAGGAGAAGCTGCAAAAGGTCATCGAAGATACGGAAATCGGTCATCTTTTGAAGATGCACCCCTATGACCTGAGCGGCGGTGAGCAGCAGCGGACAGCGCTTGCCAAGGTGCTGCTGCTGGAACCGCAGATTTTGCTGCTGGATGAGCCGACAAAGGGTCTGGACGGCTTTTATAAGTATAAGCTGGGTGGTATCTTCAAGCGGCTGCTGGCGCAGGGGATCACCATTGTGATGGTCTCCCACGACATCGAGTTTTGCGCCACCTACGGCGATACCTGCGCGATGTTTTTTGACGGCGGCATCGTCACCGCCTGCAGCGCACGGGAGTTCTTCACCGGCAACAGCTTCTATACCACCACGGCCAACCGCATGGCTCGTGGTCTGTACCCGGATGCAGTCATCGTAAAGGATGTGATCGAGAAATGCAAAGAAAACAGGCGACAGGCATAGACACCCGTATGATGCTGCCGGTGTATGCCGGTATCTTCGGGATCATCTGCCAGCTGTTTCTCCCGTGGCTCTCCATTCCGGTGCTGCGCTATTCCGGCATGAAGCCCGCCTACAGCATTTTTCGTATGGATGCGTGTATCGCCGCGGTGCAGCAGTGTGTGGAGGGCGGAGGCAAACTCCCCATGGAGCCGCTGACGCCGGAGGAAATTGCCGTGCTGAGCGGCGTGGGGCAGGCGGTGCGGATTGCAGGCATTCTGGTGGCTGCTGCGCTCCTTGGGAGCGTGGTGATGGTCTTTTGGAAGCGTTCCCGGAGCGTCGGTGCAGTGCGCAGCGCTGCCGCGCTCCAGATATTCTGGACAGTGGTTCAGTTTGCTCTGGTACTGGGCGTCAATCTCTTTTTCAACGGCCGGATGGGCCGGGTGAGTGATTTTACAAATCTGACCATCCACAGCTATGTGCAGCTGACATCGTGGGTTTATGCCCAGATGTTTACAGCCATCGCGATTTGCATTGCGGCGGGCAAACTGCTGCGCGTTGACCGGGAGGAGAAGCCGGAGTGCTACGTGGAGCGCACGATGCAGGAGGATCACCGGATTGGACGGCGCACATGGGTGGCAATGGCATTGATCGTGATAGCCATCCCCTTGGTGATCTTCTTCGGCATCTACTTCCTCAATGACCGCAGCAGTGTGTTTATCGGCCTTTGCATCGTGTGCCTTGCCATGCTGCCCTTTGCCATGGTGTTTGAAAACCGTCGGCCACAGGCTCGTGAGCTGCTGCTCATCGCCGTGATGGCTGCCATTGCCGTGGTGGGACGCTGGGCGTTCTTCATGGTGCCCCAGTTTAAGCCGACCGCCGCCATAGTGATCATTGCCGGGATCGGCCTTGGCAGTGAGGCAGGCTTTTTGACCGGTGCCATGGCCGGTTTTGTTTCTAACTTCCTCTTCGGGCAGGGACCGTGGACGCCGTGGCAGATGTTTGCCTTTGGCATCATCGGTTTTCTGGCGGGGCTGCTATTCCCGCCGAAGAAAAAGCGGGAGAAAAAGGGAATTCATCTGCTGGCACTGTGTGCCTACGGCGGCATCTCTGTGTTGGTGATCTATGGCTTGGTGATGGACTTTTCTGCAGTGGTGACCGCCTTTGGCGACTTTACCAAGGAGGCCTTTATTGCGCGGATCATCAGCGGCTTTGCCTTTAACATGATCCACGCCGTAGCTACGGTAATTTTCCTCTTTTTCCTGGCAGACCCCATGGAGCGGAAATTGAACCGCATTAAAAAGAAGTACGGCATCATGGAAGTCTGACACGACTACAATATACAAAACGCAGGGAGCATACGCTTCCTGCGTTTTTCTGTATGCCTACCTCGCTTGGCGGCAGGGCGAAGTTCAAATTATAACAATCCTGTCATAATGATTGAGTGGGAAAGCTCTCTATGCTATAATGACACATAAAAGAAGTGATGCAGCATACGGCGTCAACAAGAACGGTGGAGGTGCGAGCAATGCGGCTTTTATTTAAGCAGCGATTCTTTTCCTGGTTCGACAGCTACGATATTTATAATGAGGCGGAAGAAGTTGTCTACACCGTGCAGGGGCAACTGGCGTGGGGGCACTGTTTGAAGATTTTTGACGCCACAGGAGTGGAACTCGGAACTGTAAAGGAAAAGATCTTTACGTTCTTGCCTACCTTTGAAATCTATCTGGGCGAGCAGTACATGGGCTGCATCAACAAGGAGTTTTCCTTTTTTAAGCCCAGATTCAACATCGAATGCAACGGCTGGACCGTGGACGGCGACTGGATGGAGTGGGATTATCGCATCCTGGACGCACAGGGCCGGGAGGTGGCGGTGGTTTCCAAGGAGCTCTTCCAGTGGACGGACACCTATGTGCTGGACATTGCCCAGCCGCAGGATGCCCTGTGTGTTTTGATGCTGGTACTGGCTATTGACGCAGAGAAGTGCTCGCGGAGCAATTAAACTGACAAGAGAGGTGTTCCTATGACAAAGTTGCTGCTGGTGGAGGATGACAAGAGCATCGTGACCAATCTGACGGAGTTTCTCACCACAGAGGGCTACCGCGTGAAATCGGCGCCGGGGCAGGCAGGAGCACTGGAGCTTTTGAAGGAGGAACCCTTCGATCTGGTGCTGCTGGACGTGTCTTTGGCCGACGGAAACGGATTTACCGTCTGTCAGGCCATCAAAGCCGAGTACCATCTGCCGGTGATTTTTTTGACTGCTTCCGGGGATGAATACAGCACTGTGACAGGTTTTGCGCTGGGCGCTGACGACTATATTGCCAAGCCCTTCCGCCCCCGTGTGCTGGTGTCTCGCATCAAAAATGTGCTTCGCTTGACAGGCGGTGCCGACTCCGTCATTCGGCTGGGCGATGTGACAGTGGATACGGTGAAGGGAACAGCCAGTAAGGCGGGACGTGATCTCTATCTCTCAGCGCTGGAATACCGATTGCTGCTGGTCTTTATCAATAATCGCGGGCAGGTGCTGTCCCGCACGCAGCTTTTGGAGGCCATCTGGGATATTGCCGGCGATTTTGTCAATGATAATACGCTGACGGTGTATATTAAGCGTTTGCGGGAGAAGATCGAACAGGATCCCCAAAACCCCACCATTATCAAAACGGTGCGCGGGCTGGGCTATAGGGTGGATGCGGAATGAAGTTTTTAAGAAATCCCGAGGTGAGCAGAACGGTGCTGGTCTATGTTTTGGTTTCTGCTGCGGCTGTGGGGACGGCATTTTCCTGGGAGTGGAAGTTCGGATGGTTCACGCTGACGTTTGCGCTCATCCTGCTGTTGGTCTATCTGGCCGGTGCTTTTCTGCGCTATCGGCAGATCGCACGGCTCAGTGCCGACATTGACCGCATCCTCCACGGAAATGACCCGCAGATTTCCCTCCAACAGTACGCCGAGGGGGAGCTTTGCATTTTGCAAAATGAGATTTATAAGATGACGGTGCGCCTGCGGGAGCAGAAGCAGCGCCTGCAGGATGACAAGACCTATCTGGCCGACTCCATTGCCGACATCTCCCACCAGATCCGCACGCCGCTGACGTCCATCAATCTGCTGGTGCAGCTGCTGCGGGAGCCGAATTTGACGGAGGAACGGAAGCTGCAGCTGACCCGGGAACTTTTGGAGATGCTCACCCGCATCGACTGGCTGATCACGGCGCTCTTGAAAATCTCCAAGCTGGACGCCGGAACGGTGCAATTTCAAAAGCAGGTGCTGCCGCTGGAAGAACTGCTGCAAAAGGCGGTAGAACCGCTGCTGGTGCCTGTGGAGCTGCATGGGCAGACTCTGGAGATCCGAGCGGAGGGGAACTTTACCGGAGATGTGGCGTGGACCTGCGAGGCCGTGGGCAATATTGTGAAAAACTGCATGGAGCACACGCCGGAGCTCGGCAGTATCACCGTGAATGCCGTGGAGAACCCCCTCTACACGGAAATCAAGATCGCCGATACCGGCAGCGGCATTCGGCAGGAGGATCTGCCCCATATTTTCGAGCGCTTTTATAAGGGAAAGGACTCTGATGATAAGAGCTTCGGCATCGGTCTGGCGCTGGCCCGGATGATCGTCACGGGGCAAAACGGGACGATCAAAGCGGAAAACGGGGCGGAGCGTGGCGCGCTGTTCACGTTGCGATTTTACAAGGGAGTCGTCTGAGGAGACGGCTCTCTTTCCTTAAGTGACAGATTTGTTATTTAAAAGTCACGCAGCTGTCATCTTGCTAAGATACAATAAGCCTGTAAACCAAAAAAGGAGAGAAACGACTATGGAAATACTGAGAGTTGAACATCTTTGCAAGACGTACGGTAAAGGTGAAAATGCAGTGAAGGCCTTGGACGATGTGTCCTTCTCCGTGGAGAAGGGGGAGTTTGTCGCCATCATTGGCCCCTCTGGTTCCGGTAAGTCCACGCTTTTGCATATTTTAGGCGGTGTTGATCACCCTACCTCTGGCAAGGTCTATATGGACGGCAGCGATGTGTATGCCCAGAACGACGAGCAGCTGGCGGTATTTCGCCGCCGTCAAGTAGGACTCATTTATCAGTTCTACAACCTGATCCCGGTGCTGAATGTGACGGAGAATATCACGCTTCCTGTGCTGATGGACGGCCGGAAGGTGAACCATGAGCGGCTGGAAGAGCTTTTGGTGACGCTGAAGCTGCAGGGGCGGGAGGATCATTTGCCCAACCAGCTCTCCGGCGGTCAGCAGCAGCGTGTCTCCATCGGCAGAGCCTTGATGAACGCCCCGGCTGTGGTGTTGGCGGATGAGCCTACCGGCAACCTGGACTCCAAGAATAGTCAGGAGATCGTCGAGCTGCTGAAAATGTCCAACAAGAAGTACAACCAGACGCTCATTGTCATCACCCACGATGAGAATATCGCCCTGCAGGCCGATCGCATCCTTGCCATCGAGGATGGCAAGATCATCCGGGATGAGGTGATCCGCAGATGAACGTCTTTCATAAAGTGACGCGGCAGTCCCTCAAGAAGAATAAGACACGTACAGTGGTGACCATCATCGGTATCATCCTCTCGGCGGCTATGATCAGCGCCGTCACCACCTTTACTGCCAGTTTCATGAATTACGCACTGGAAAACGCCATCTATACCGATGGCAGCTGGCACGGTATGGCAGAGGATGTGGATGAGCACCGCTATGAGGAGCTCCGGGACAATGAGGAAGTAAAGAAAGCCGCCTATTTCCAGCGCCTGGGCTATGCGGCGCTGGAGCAGCACAATAATGAGTTTAAGCCCTATCTCTACCTTTTGGGCAGCGGACCTGCGGCGGAGGAAATGCTGCCCATCCATATTACCTCCGGACGCTATCCCACCGCGCCCAACGAAATCCTGCTGCCCAATCATCTGATGGAGGATGGGGGCGTCAGCCACAGCATCGGGGAAACAATCACGCTGGATCTGGGACAGCGTGTGTGGGACGGAGAGATCATGTCCCAGCACAATCCCTGTTACGAATATGAAGACGGGGAGGATGTGCTGCTGGATGAGACGCTGGAGGTGCGCGAGAGCCGCAGCTATACCGTGGTGGGTTTTTATGACCGCATAAGCTGGCGGATCGAGGACTTTTCCGCCCCCGGCTATACGGCCTTGACCGTGGCAGACGAGAACCCGGCTTCCGGTGTCAGCTACGATGTCTATTTTCAGATGAATAAGCCCAGCCGGATTTTTGACTTTATGAACGAGCAGGGGCTCTCCGGCACAGAAAACTCCGATGTGCTGATTTTCCTGGGCAGCTCCCGCTACGATAATTTCAGCCAGATGCTCTATAGCCTGGCAACCATCGTGATTGCTTTGATCATGTTCGGCTCTGTGGCGCTGGTTTATAACGCGTTTTCCATCTCGGTGTCAGAGCGCACCAAGCAGTTTGGCCTGCTTTCCTCCATCGGCGCCACCAAAAAGCAGCTGCGGGGCATGGTCTTTTATGAGGCCCTGACCGTAAGCCTTGTGGGAATCCCACTGGGCATTGCCGCCGGTGTAGGAGGCATCGGCGTGACGCTTCTTTTGCTGGGCGATAAGTTCAGATCCATGGGCTTTGATACGGAGCTGAAGCTCCATGTCTCGCCTGCCGCACTGATTGCCGCCGCGGCAATCGCACTGGTGACGGTATTCATTTCCGCATGGATCCCCTCCAAGCGCGCTACCCGCGTCTCGGCGGTCGAGGCCATCCGTCAGAATACGGATGTGAAGGTGAAGGGCAGAAAGACAAAAACCTCCAAGCTGACCTATCGTGTGTTCGGCCTGCCCGGTGTGCTGGCCAGCAAGCACTATCAGCGCAGCAAGAAGAAGTATCGCACCACGATTCTGAGCCTTTTTATGAGCATTGTGCTGTTCATCTCTGCCTCCGCTTTCTGCGATTATCTGACGGAATCGGTGCAGGGCGGCTACAGCAGCAACGGCTTTGACCTGGTGTATACGAACCGCCTGGAGGAAGGAAACAAGACGCCGGAGGAGCTGCGAAAGATCTTCCTCAGCGATGAACATGTCTCGCAGGTTGCCTATGTGATCAGCGACTACAACAGCGGATTTCTCGCCTGGGACAGTCTCCGGGAAGAGGCAAAATCGATCTTTTCCGGCCCCTCCGCCGGTGCTGAAGAGTGGATGGAGGACGGCGGCAAGGACATGGTGCGTATGGCTGCAAAGGTCAATTTTGTGTCGGATGAGGAGTTCCGACAGCTGCTGCAGCGCTACCATCTCGACGAGAGCAAGTTTATGAACCCGGAAAAACCGCTGGCTATTACGCTGGATAGTTCGGTGGCCTTCCATCAGGAAGAGGGCAAGTATAAAAAGACATCTTTCCTGAACCGGGACGACGTCACCATCTGGAGCCAGGATTTACGCAGCTACGAGGGATATCACTATGGCGGAGAGGAGACGGAAGGGGAACAGACCTTTGTCCTTTATTATAGCGATGCCGATGAAAACGATGTGATGAAAGTGCCCGAGGAGGAGAGTGAGGTCCGCTATCAGCTCCACAGCGGCAAGACGATCTATGAAGCACCCTACTATATCGAAACCAGTGAGTCCGGGGAGCTCCTGCGGATGATCTACCCCATCAGTCTGATGGATGCGGTGTACCCGGAGGAATATGTCGATCCCGGTAGAAGAATGGATTTCTGTATGATCTCCGATGATCATGCTGCCAGCTATAAAAATCTGGAAAAAGCGCTGCAGGAGCAAGGTGTGAGTACCGATAGACTCTATGACTATGCCGCCGATGTGGAGGACAGCCGTAATACTGTGATCATCCTGCGGGTATTTGCCTATGGCTTCATTGTGCTCATTTCCCTCATTGCCGCAGCCAATGTCTTTAATACCATCTCCACCAATATCAGCCTGCGCCGCCGTGAGTTTGCTATGCTCAAATCCATCGGCATGAGCGCTAAGGGCTTCAATCGGATGATGAACTATGAGTGCCTGCTCTATGGCACAAGGGCGCTTTTATATGGCCTGCCGGTGTCCATCGGTGTAACATATCTCATCTGGCAGTCTGTGGCGCAGGGCTTTGAAACCAACTTCCGCCTGCCGTGGACGGCGATTTTGATTGCCGTGCTCAGCGTATTTGCGGTGGTGTTTGCCACTATGGTTTATGCCATGAGCAAGATCAAAAAGGATAACCCCATCGACGCATTGAAAAATGAAAATCTCTAAAGAAAGGGAAGTGGCATGAAGAAGAAAAGAAAAAAGACTTGGCTGATCGTGCTGCTGTGCGTCATCGTTCTGGGGAGCGCGGCAGTGCTGGGGGTCAACGGCTATGTGAAGAGCGTGGGCGGACGCTATATGGTGTCCCCGGCGGCCGCTGCCGGAATAGAGGATGTGGACTGCATCATCGTGCTGGGCTGTCAAGTGCGGGATGACGGAACGCCCAGCCCCATGCTGCGGGATCGCCTGCGGCGGGCGGCGGAACTCTACGATTTGGGTGCTGCGCCGAAGCTGCTGATGAGCGGCGACCACAGCCGGGAGGATTATGACGAGGTGGGCGCCATGAAGCGCTTTGCCGTGGAGGCCGGTGTGCCCTCTGCCGATGTCTTTATGGATCACGCCGGGTTCTCTACCTATGAGACGATGTACCGTGCCAAGGAGATGTTCGGAGCCCAAAAAGTGCTGGTGGTGACCCAGAAATATCACCTCTATCGTTCCGTGTATATCGCCCGTCAGCTGGGGATGGAGGCCTATGGCGTGGCCGCCGAAGGCGATAACTATGCCGGGCAGTCCATGCGGGATGCCCGGGAGGTGCTGGCACGGTGCAAGGACTTTGCCGTGGCACTTTGGCAGCCGGAAGTGGATGGCGTGGGGGAGGTCATCCCTGTGTCCGGAGACGGCGATGTGACCAACGTGTGGCCGCAAAAACCGGCGCAGGCGCTTTCATAAAATGGGGGGAGAGCTCCCTCTATATGGTAGGAAGAAGAGCCGCCGACCGTAACGGTCGGCGGCTCTCATTGCAGGAAGAATCGTATTTTGGGTGGTCGTTATGAGAAAAAGAAGTAAAAAAAGATGTGTGG
>JAHHSH010000061.1 GCA_020025345.1 Oscillospiraceae bacterium
CTTCTGCCCACAATACTTGGCTGGAGACGGCCTGGGAAGATAGGTAGCGCCAACACAAAAGGACATCCGAAAGGATGTCCTTTTCCTTTTGCTTTTTAAAAGTGGCAGGGAAAATCCCTGCCACTTTTTTATTCACCGTTGGCTATCTTTTCCGCGGTTTCCTGCCGCAGAACAACATGCAACTGCGGAAGACAACGGGAGAAGGCGTAGGATCCTTGGCGTAGGTTAGGTTTATCTCATTCGTGAGAAGGTTCCTAAGTAGAAAGTGGGACGCATTGTGCTGAATAATGCCTTCCAGTTTGTACAGGGCCTCATATATGTGTAAACGGCGTTATAGAGATCTATGGTGCCGTTTGCAGGGGCTTCACCTGTGCCCTGCAGCTGGTATAACAAAATTGACGAGCTTCCTGCGTTTGCTATGCACGCATCTCTTCATAGAAGGTGGCCATCTGTTGATTGTAAGGGGGGAGGCTGGATAATAGGGAATCCTCCTTCTGACGATCTGTGCTGTTTTTCAGAAAGGCAGGGATATCGCCGGTGAAGATCTCTCCCCGAGCATGGAGAAGGTACATAGCGATTGTCGTGTGGATGACGACTTTAGGAAATTTATCCTGCAAGAAAAGACCATCAGCCCCAGCCGCCAGCTGTGCTCGGCTACGCTCGCATGGCGGCTGCCAGAAGTATAAGCGTGGCGGGTCGTGTATTTCATCTTTTCAACAGTATGAAGAACTTCAAGATATGTCGCAGGTTTTATATTCTAACTCTTTTTCTATAGTATTCTGTAGAGACAAAATGACTTGCACAGCTATTTGGATTATAGTACAATGGTGCAAATTGGAGGAGGGATCAGATGGAACTACTATATCAACTGCAAGGAATACGCACACCGGCTTTGGATGCAGTGATGTCACTGATTACCCGCATGGGTGAGGAGACCATTTTTATGGTGGTGTCCATCATTGTCTTTTGGTGTATCAGTAAACGAGGCGGCTACTATCTTTTGACAGTAGGTTTTCTGGGAACCATCGCAAACCAATTCCTAAAGCTGCTCTTCCGTATCCCACGGCCTTGGGTGCTGGATCCGCAATTTGAGATCGTGGAGAGCGCCCGAGAGGCGGCGACTGGCTACTCATTCCCCAGTGGTCATACTCAAAATGCGGTGGGAACCTTTGGTGGTATTGCCCGCATGGCCAAAAAACGCTGGGTGAAAGTGTGTAGCATTGTGCTCTTACTGTTGGTCGCGTTCTCACGAATGTATCTGGGTGTCCATACTCCGTGGGATGTGGGTGTCTCCTTCGGCATCGGCACTGTACTTGTGTTTGCCGTCTACCCACTGATTCGCAGCACAGAGGAAAAGCCACGCCGGATGTTGTGGATGCTGGCCGGTATGCTGGTCTGCAGCGGCCTCTATTTGGCCTTCACATACGCATTTCCGTTCCCCGAGGATATTGACATGGCAAACCTCCAAAGCGGAATCTCCAACGGCTGGAAGCTGCTGGGAGCCACGGCGGGGATGCTGCTGGCTTGCTGGCTGGATCAGGAGTATATCCACTTTGAAACGAAGGCCGTGTGGTGGGGACAGGTTTTGAAAGTCCTGCTGGGGCTTCTCCTGCTGCTGGTGATTAAGGGCGGACTGAAAGCGCCGCTGATTGCGCTGTGCGGCCATGAGGGGATCGCCGGAGCGATCCGCTACTGTCTGGTGGTTCTTTTTGCCGGTGCATTGTGGCCGATGACTTTTCGATATTTTGAAAGTTTGAAAAAATAAAGAGAAAAGGGATGGAGCAGTTTTGGATATACCTCGTGAGGAAGTATTTTTCCATAAGGTTTTAGGAACTTATTCCTAATAGTTGCATTGTTTATACTCTGTATGGAGTATAAACAGTATGCTCGTAAAGACGATGCGGCTTCAAATGACGGTGGGACGATACTTTTGATTTTGCAGAGTGATAGACTAATCAAAATAAATCGAACAGATGAGGCTACGGATTTGATAAAGTTCTCTCTACAGCCTGTAAACTGTTTCTCTACTCGTATAAACTACCGGTCGGTTGAGCAAACTTTGCCGTCATGGTACGCTGATTGCGCAGAATAAATACAAGCGTAGGAGGAATACGAAATGAAAAAATCACTAGGTGTGTTAATTACAGAGCTTAGAAAAGAAAAAGGGATGACCCAGGCACAGCTGGCAGAACAAATGGGTGTAACAGATAAAGCTGTATCCAAGTGGGAAAGAGATCTATCCTGCCCGGATATCAGCTCCGTTCCAAAGCTGGCAGAAATCCTTGGAGTCACCGTGGATCAGTTGATGCAGGGCGAAAAATCATCGTCCCCGATCAATAAAAAAGTGCAGGAGATCACGGCATTGATTTTAAGGGCGGTTCCTCTTGCGATGGGCGTCGCAGTGACCGTACTTATGATTTTGAATCAGCTGGATGCCAGATCTGGGATGATTATGCTGGGCATCGGCCTTGCGTCCATATCTGTTTATTTGTTGCAGGATCAAAAATAAGCATACTTTGCTTTCCTCTTGGATCGTGTTTGACATCTTCCAATAAATCGAACAATATATAAAGAAAATGGAGTGTATCAAAGTCTGATACACTCCATTTTGCTTTTCGGTATTGCCAAAACATCCTTATTGGGCATAGCCATTTCTGTTCCGGCCCTTTTTACACATACTGTTGGGTATTCACATCTAAAACGCCGCGGGTGGTGATGCGCAGCGAGGGGATCACCGGCAGAGCCATGAAGCTGAGGGTCATGAAAGGATCCACACCGGGGGTCACACCCAGCTGGTAGGCCTGTGCCTTAGCCTCTTCCAAATCGCGGTTCACATTCACGAGGCTGTCATCACTCATGATGCCGGCGATGGGAAGAGCCACCTCGCCCAGCACAGCGCCGTCACGCATTACGGTGATGCCGCCCTTGTTCTCCACGATGCGATTCACTGCAGCAGCCATATCCTCCTCATTAGCGCCTACCACGATGATATTATGGGAGTCATGGGAGATACTGGTAGCCACAGCACCCTCGCGCAGGCCGTAGCCTTTGATATAGCCGATACCGATGTGGTGGGTGTTCTTATGGCGCTCGATAACAGCGATTTTCAGAATGTCTTTTTCCACATCGATGTGGTCGGCATACCCCTCGTCCTGTGTGACGATCTCGCCGGGAATCATGCCGATGACGCCACGGGGGCGGGGATCGGCGAAGTCATTGGCGGTGAGGGTGGAGACATGGAAGGTGTTGTGGGCGCGCTTGACCAGATAGGGGTCTACCTCCGGTGTGGGGAAGTCCCGCAGCTGACCGTCAAACATCAGCTGGCCCTTCTTAAAGACCTTCTCAATGTGGAAATTCTCAAAATTGTCGATGACCACAAAGTCACCCAGATAGCCCGGCGCGATAGCGCCCCGGTTATTGAGCAGGAAGTAGCGGGCAGCGTTGTGGCAGGCAGCTTTGATGGCGGTGATCGGCTCCACGCCCAGAGAGATGGCCTTTTTCACGATGTAGTCGATATGGCCTTTCTCCAAAAGATCGTTGGGGTGCTTATCATCGGTGCAGAACATACAACGCTCCACATACTGATCGCACAGCAGCGGCACCAGCGCCTCCAGATTCCGTGCCGCCGTGCCCTCGCGGATCATGATGAACTGACCGCGGCGCAGCTTTGCCAAAGCGTCCTCCACATCGGAGCACTCGTGGTCGGAGTAGACACCGGCGGCAATATAGGCATTCAGATCTGCACCGCTCAAACCGGGGGCGTGGCCGTCGATCTTCTTGTGGTGTGCCTGTGCTGCCACGATCTTTTCCACCACCTGGGGATCTGCATTTACCGTACCCACAAAGTTCATCATCTCCGCCAGACCCTGGACGCGGGGATGGTCGTAGAAGGAGTCGATGGCGCGATAGTCCAGATTGGCGCCCGATTCGTCCAGCGGCGTCGCCGGGACGCAGGAGGGCAGCATAAAGCGCACATCTACCGGCAGATCCTCGGTGGCCTGCAGCATATACTCAATGCCGTCCGTGCCCATCACGTTGGCAATCTCATGGGGGTCAGTGATGACGGTAGTGGTGCCGTGGGGCAGCACCGCCTTGGCAAATTCACTGGGGGACACCAGCGAGCTCTCCAGATGGATATGGGCATCGATGAAGCCGGGCAGCACGATCTTGCCGGAGACATCCACCTCCTCAATGCCGTGATATTCTCCCATGCCAACGATGAGCCCCTCGGCAACGGCGATATCCGCGTGACAGATCTCGTTGGAGAATACATTCACATAGGAAGCATTTTTCAGCACCAAATCGGCGGGCATCTTTCCAGCGGCCACTTGGATCACATGGAGTTTCTTGTTCATTTTGCGGTTGATCTTACCGGCATAACTCTCTTTAACGGACATAGTAGACTCCCTTCTTACATAGGAAAATATTTACCATTTCTTTTATTAATTTCTCATATTAACACAACTTATATAGAATGTCCATAGAAACTTATGCAAAAAAAGCGGCCACCCGGAAAGGGTGGCCGCTGGAGATGCTTATTCTTTGACAGTGCCGTCTGCATTGAACAGAGGCAGGGGAGCCAGGAACTTGATATCGGGGCGATTCTGTGCATCGCCTTCTGCCAGAACGGCAATGCGATCGACCACAGTACCGCCGGCGGCGGCTACCAGAGCCTCCATAGCCAGCAGAGAGCCGCCGGTGGAGATCACATCATCCACCAGCAAGATACGCTTGCCACGGATGAGATCGGCATCATCGCGGCCCAGATACAGCTTCTGGACACCGGCGGTGGTGATGGACTGATCCTCGACGCTCAGGGGATCGGGCATATAGGCCTTGGGACCCTTGCGGGCGATGAAATACTTGGTGGCACCGGACTGGCGTGCCATCTCGTGGATCAGAGGAATGCTCTTGGCCTCGGCAGTGAAGAGATAGTCGTAACTGTCGGCAGGCACCAGCTTCAAAAGCTCACGGGCACAGGCCACTGTCAGCTCTGCATCACCAAAGCAGACAAAAGCGCCGATATACAGATTTTCGTTGACCTTGCAGATGGGAAGGTCACGCTTAAGACCGGCCACGTTCATAGGATAAGTAGGCATAAAAACTCCTTCTGCCGCTATTGCACGATATGCTGGGCACTTCTCCGCCTAGCGGCAGGCAGAGGTATATGCACATATCGCACCGCCGTTATTCGGTCGGCGAACCGTGTTTGTACAAGATATAAAAGGGGAAAATACTACTCCCTCATTATATAGGATGTGGCGAAAAAGTCAAGGGAACAGGCCATTTGACGCCGTATTGCAGCGACAAAAAATATCGGTACCGGCGACAAATGCACCATAACTGCACCAAACAGATTTTGAGCATATCGCACAAAAAATTAGGGAGTAATTCTATGCCGCGCCGGTCAAATGTTGACGCTTTCCGCTTGAGAAACGGGGGTGGGGGTGTTATGATGCAGATAGATAAGATATACGGTACAGCATTAACAGGAGCAAGTGAATAAAAATGGAGGGAAACGCGATGAATGCATATCTGGAGAGAGTCCTTGCGGATGTGAAGGAAAAGCACAGTCATGAACCCGAATTTGTCCAAGCTGTGGAGGAAGTCTACTCCTCGTTGGAACCCGTAATCGAAAAACACCCGGAATATGAAAAGGTGGATCTGCTGGGGCGTATGGTGGAGCCGGAGCGTATGTTCACTTTCCGTGTGGTATGGTGTGACGACAGCGGCCAGTGGCACACCAACCGTGGCTGGCGCTGCCAGTTCAATGGCGCAATCGGCCCTTACAAGGGCGGTTTGCGGTTCCAGAAGAACGTGTATGAGGGAATTATCAAGTTCTTGGGCTTTGAGCAGACCTTTAAAAACTCTCTGACCGGCCTGCCCATCGGTGGTGGTAAGGGCGGCAGTGACTTCGATCCCGCCGGTAAGTCCGATGCAGAGATCATGCGTTTCTGCCAAAGCTATATGTCCGCACTCTACCGTTACATTGGGCCGGATGTGGACGTGCCTGCCGGTGACATGGGCGTAGGTGCCCGTGAAATCGGCTATTTGTATGGTCAATATCGCCGACTGAAGGGCGTATGGGAGAATGGCGTTATCACCGGCAAGGGCTTCTCCTACGGCGGTTCCCGTATCCGTCCCGAGGCCACGGGATACGGTGCGGTGTACTATCTTTGCGAGGTGCTCAAACACGAGAACGACACCATCGAGGGCAAGCGGATCGGCGTGTCCGGCTACGGCAACGTGGCTTGGGGCATCATGAAGAAAGCTGCCGAGCTGGGTGCCAAGGTGACTTACATGGCGGGCCCCGACGGCTACGTCCATGATCCCGATGGTATCTGCGGGGAGGAGAAGCTGAACTTCATCCTCCATATGCGTGCCACTGATCCCATGCACTGCAAGCCCTACGCCGACAAGTTCGGATGCAAGTTTGTGCCCGATACCAAGCACTGGGGTGCTAAGGATGTGGATATCCTCATGCCCGCGGCCATGCAGAACGATGTGACGCTGGAATGGGCAGAGCGGATCGCGGCTTCCGGTGTGAAGTATTACATCGAGGTGGCCAATATGCCGACCACCAACGATGCACTGGCGCTGCTGCGGGCGCAGAAGCATATGATCGTGGCACCCTGTAAGGCGGTCAATGCCGGCGGCGTAGGCGTGTCGGCACTGGAGATGAGCCAGAACTCTGAGCGTCTGGTTTGGACGGCGGAGGAAGTGGACGCACAGCTCAAGAAGATGATGGCAGATATTCACCGCAACTCCGCCGCCGCAGCCGAGGCCTATGGATTGGGCTATGATCTGGTGGCCGGTGCGAACATTGCGGGCTTTGAAAAGGTGGCAGACGCCATGATGGCTCAGGGCTGCTTCTAAGGGAAAGCGAGAAAACAGCCAGCGTTTTCAAGTGACGCTTACAAGAAAATAGGTTAAAAAGGTACGATGTCCCACAACAAGGGGACATCGTACCTTTTTGCTCGATAAAGCGCAACTTTTGTAGTTTTTTGGAGAAAAGTACCTTCCTTCCATAGAAAAAGTGAGCAACCTACCAATTACGACATAATGCTCGGTGGGTGGTGCATATAATGGTGCTTGCTTTAGAGATGGGAAAAGAGCAGATAGGCAAAGGAAAGGAAGGTACAATACGATGAAACCATCAAAGTGCAACAGATTTCTCAGTTTAGCACTGGTGCTGCTGATGACGCTGAGCGCGATACCGATGACGGTGTTTGCCGCAGGCAGCAGCTTAAAGGTAATAACCGTAGACAAGAGCGGCGAATACCAGACGATCCAAGCGGCAATTGACGCCATTGCGGAAGAGGAGGACCCCACGGGCTGGACCATCAAAGTGCAGGAGGGCGAGTACGGACGCTTCACTGTGTTGGATGGCCTTGACGGCTTGACGGTCAAGGCGGCGGAAAATGCAGTTGTCCATATTTCGGTTTTGGACGGCACGGCAGCCCCAAGCCCCGACAGTGCAGGCTATCCCGATACTTCCGGCATCAGCGTCCGGGCGGCCAATCATGTGACTATCGATGGATTGACGATCCACATGGGCGCGGCGAAGAAGGCGTGGTTTGCCGCTGCCATCTCAACGCATAGCCAAAGCGGCCATAAGGGAAACGACCTCACCGTAAAAAATTGCGTTCTGGACGGACAGGGGGAGGGGTACGGCGTATTCGTGGATGCCGGTGTGGATCGGTTTTCTGTGGAAAACTGTACCTTTCATCATGTCTTTGAAGCAGTCAGCATGATGTGCGACGGCACAGTGCTGGCGGACGGGCAGATTACCGATAATGTATTTCAAGACTGCTCGTTTGCTGTCCACGGGTACTACGGCGGAACCTCCGAAAACCCTGGGACGCTGCATATCACCGGGAATACCATCAAGGGCACTTCCTCTCTTTATAGTAAGGTTGTCTTGATGGATCAGTGCAACACCGGGGCCATGAAAGTCCGTGTGGCGAACAACAGCTGCACTAACGCGCTCATTGGCAATGTCAATCTCCGGGAGGCAGGAGAGGCCAACGACGTGCTGGCGGACAATACTTTTGATGCCAACAGCTTCTATGTGGAAGCCATCGAACCCGGCACCATTGAGTTTTACTCCACCTACCACGCACCGCAAGCCGGGTATGGTCACTGGGAGCTTCGCAATCCGGAAGGATTGGACCATCTCGACATCATCAAAGAGGCAATCAAGGAAGCCAATCAGACGGGGGCCCACACCCTCAGCATCACCGGCATTCCGGCGGGGGAGCTTATCAAGACGTTCACATGGTTTAAGGACTGCATTTACTGGATCACAGATCCCGAGCCTGCCGATCCCGTGGTGCCGGAATCGCCGGCAAGTCCCGATTGGAATGTTTCCAAATCTAAAACAGCCACCAACCTGGATCAGAATTTCATCTCCGATATCACGCTTTCCCTGCCTTCAGCAGAGGAAAATCTGAAAACGGACATTGTGTTTGTTTTTGACGAGTCCAGCTGCAGCGCGCCTGTCAAGGCAGAGGTTTCTGCCATGCTGGAGCGGCTCTATGCCCAGGAGGAAGGGAGCGGCGCGGCTATTCAGATCGGCGCTGTGCAGTTTCGCGGTGAAGTGACGGAATTCCCGCTGACCCTTTTGAATAGCGACACGAAGGACGCACTGGCTGATTTTATGAGTAAGCGCCCTAAAGTCGGCGGTTCCAATATGTCCATGGGACTTCTGGTGGGGGAAAAGATGCTGGATGAGGATTCCACCGTTGACGCAGGGCGCAAGTACCTGATCCTTGTCAGCGATGGTATCACCTATATCTGGGACGACCCGGCAACGCCGGAACGTGAGAATATCGGTGTGAACTTTTCCGGCGGAGATACCCCGAACCATCCGTTTTTGGCAGGCCCGGACGGCTGGGATGTGCGATATGGCCAGAAATATGTTCCTACCGATTGGAATGAGCATCTGACCGAGGTGGGGATCTCTTTGACCGATACCATCACCCAAAAGGCCAGTGCCTATGTCCGGGGCAGGGATATTTCCGGCAAGCCCTTTGTAAAACCCGACGAGCAGTGGCGGTATATGTCCACGGTGGACATTGCTCTTTTTATGTCCAATCAAGTGTATCAGCGCGTTGCCGGCAAGTACCACACGTTTGCCTGCATGGCCGGCGTGGAAAGTGAGATGGAGAGCTATCCTTACGGCCCTGCATTTATGGAATATCTCGCCAATGGCAAAGAGGTCACCTTTGACAATGTGGAAAAGGAGATTCTCTACCTGCTGGATGCAGGCTCGGAGGTTAGGGATTATATGGGCTATGTAAACGGTGAGTATAATTTTGACTTTGTCGAGGATACCGACCGTATGTTCCTCACGATCGGCAAGGAGAGATATGATGCCGTCTGCATCGGCACCAACCAATATGGATTCAAGCCCGTGGGGGACGACTGGGCGTATACGCTGCGCTATGTTCCGGGAAATAAACCGGAGGAAGAGCACTTTGTCTGGACAATCTATGAGCCCATTGGCAATTTTACCACGGTGCAGCTCCACTACAGTGTAAAACTGATGAACCCCCAAGCGGAAGCGGGGGTGTACGGCGAGTACGACAGAGACGGCAGCCAAAATAAGTTGGCGCTGTATACCAACAACAGGGCGACGCTGTATCCGGTTGACTCCAATCATGTAAAGGGGGAGCCGGAGGATTTCCAAAAGCCCACCGTATCGTATATGGTAAAGGCGACCGATCCCGAAACACCTGAGCCCCCCGTACCTCCTACGCCAACCACCCCGCCCACGGCCCCTCAGACAGGTGACGACAGCCATATGATGCGCTGGATCACGCTGGGGACGCTGGCTCTCTGGGGCGTGGCATCTATTGTGAGAAGCGAAAGAAAAAAGAAAAACAGCGCAAAGTAAGAGCATGGCACAATCGGCCATAGGAAAGGAAAAAGGCGGTGGCAGGATGGATTTTGCCACCGCCTTTTTCTTTGCGGTAAAGGCTGTCCTACGGAGCAGAAATGTGGTATAATAGCTGCAAAATAAAGTTTATGCGGCGAGAATGTTCACTGCAAGACGTGATATTACCGTCAAGGAGGACGAAAAGATGAAATTAACACTGCTGCGCCACGGGATTACGGAGGGAAATCATAACAACCTCTGCTACGGGAGTACGGATCTCCCTCTGCTGCCGGAGGGCATCGCGGCGCTGCGGGAAGCGGCGCAGACAAAGCACTATCCTAAGGCGGAGCACTACTACACCAGTGGGATGCGCCGCACGGAGCAGACGCTGGAGATGCTGTATGGC
>JAHHSH010000062.1 GCA_020025345.1 Oscillospiraceae bacterium
CCGCCGTGGGCAGCAAAAATCCCAGCGCTGTCCACTTCCAGCTGCCCGTCTCCTTGTGGATGGTCAGACAGGTGGTGCCGCAGGGAAAATGCCACAGGCACAGCACCACGGCACACAGCGCCGTCAGCCCCGTCCAGCCGTTGGCGGTGAGGATGCTCCCCAACTGGGCAAGGCTCTCATACTCCACCATTGTCCCCGAAGAGAGATAGCCCATAAGCAGGATAGGCACCACGATCTCATTGGCGGGAAACCCCAACAAAAAGGCCAGCAGGATCATACCATCCAGCCCCATGAGGCCGCCCAGCGGCTGCAAAAAGTCGGCTGCCTGCTGCAAAAGGGTTTCGCCCTCCACTGTTACATGGGTCATGCCCCACACAAGGACTCCGGCAGGTGCCGCCACCATTACCGCCCGCCCCAGCACAAACGCCGTCCGATCCCGCAGTGAGCGCACCAGCACCCGTCCCACCTGCGGCCGCCGATAGGGCGGAAGCTCCAAAGAAAAAGAGGATGCCTCGCCTTTCAGAATGGTAGTTGAAAGGAACCGGGACGCCAGCAGCGTCATTCCCAGAGATGCCGCCATGCAAAGCGCCATCAGCAGTGATGCCAACAGTGGTTTTCCCGGCGCGGCGAAAAGGCTGATGAGCGCCAGCAGCGTGGGAAATCGCCCATTACACGGCACAAAGCTGTTGGTTAGGATGGCCACCAGCCGCTCCCGGGGACTGTCGATGATGCGGCAGCCGGTAACGCCGCAGGCATTGCACCCCAGCCCCATGCACATGGTCAAGCTCTGCCGTCCATGGGCACCGGACACGGCAAAAAGGCGGTCTAAATTGAAGGCCACCCGCGGCAGGTAGCCCGCATCCTCCAAAAGGGTAAAAAGTGGGAAGAAAATCGCCATCGGCGGCAGCATTACCGATACCACCCACGCTACTGTGGCATAAACGCCATCCACCACCATCCCCTGCAGCCACATCGGACAACCCAGCCACGCAAGCCCCGCCCGCAGCGGCAGACGCAGTGCCATCAGCCAGCGGCTCAAGAGTTGAGAGGGAACGTTGGCACCGCGCACCGTGATGTAGAGCACCAGCGCCAAGAGCGCCAGCATCGCCAGCGGTGCCGTGATGCCGGAGGTGAGATAGCGATCGACACGACGGTCCCAATCCCGGTGCGTTGCCTGTCGCTGCACGGTGCAGGCCTTCCCGATCTCCTCGGCCTGATGCACCACCGAAGCCGCCGCACTATCGAGAAGTGCCGCCCCTGTAAGGCCCGCCTCCTCCAAAATTTCCCGTCCCCGCGCCACCGCCGCCTGCAATCGTTCCTCCGTGCTTTCCTCTCGTCCCAACAGGAGTGCCAGCGCCTCCCCTCGCGTGACATAGGGCGTCAAGCGCTGCAGCGCCCGCTCCAGCGCAACATCATAGCGGATCTGCCAATGGTCCCAGTTTTCCACCGCCGGCGTGGAAACGGTTTGGCGCTCTTGCTCTCCTTGCTGCGCTATGCCGTCTTCCTCGCCGCGCTCTTCCCTATGGGCCAGCCGCCCTACCGTTTCACGGAGTTCAGCAAGCCCCCGCCCACTGCGCGCTGCCGTGGCAACCACCGGAGCTGCCAGACGCTGGCGAAGTTTTTCCACATCCACTGTGATTCCTTTTTTTGCCGCCTCATCCACAAGGTTCACGCACAGCACCATCCGGGGCGTCATCTGCCGCACCTGCAGCGCCAGTGTCAAACTTCGCTGTAAACTGGTGGCATCCGCCATGACCACCGTCACATCGGCACAGCCGCTGCGCAGGAAGCCCCCGGCGATCTCCTCCTCCGGGGAAACACCCCACAAAGAGTAGGTCCCCGGCAAATCCACCAATGTATACCACTCTCCGCCCTCCGTGTATTGCCCACGGGCCTGTTCCACCGTCTTTCCCGGCCAGTTGCCTGTATGCTGACGCAGCCCCGTCAGCATGTTGAAAAGCGTCGACTTTCCCACGTTGGGATTCCCCGCCAGCGCCACCGTATACTCTCCCATGTGACCGCCTCCTTTTACCCATTGACGCTTCACAGTCTATGCCGCGTCGGCGCAAAACGTGCCTATTTCCCCTCTCTTGACGGTAAAAAACAGCCGTAGTATAATAAATAGTTATATTGTAATCTTTTTATGTACCCGGAGGTGACTCTATGATCCGAAAACTTTACCCTTACACCAAGGGTTATCGTCCCTACATGCTATTAGGCATCCTGTGCTCTGCCGCCGAGGCAGTGCTGGAGCTGCTGCTGCCGTTGACCATGAGTAATATTGTGGATATCGGCATCGTCAGCGGTGACCGCAGCTACATTTTGACTGCCGGAATCAAAATGGTGGTCATGGCAGCACTTGCCATGCTGCTGGGCATCACCGCTTCCGCCGCCGCAGCTCGCGCCGGTATGGGCTTTGGTGCCAATCTGCGTCTGGCGGTCTATGAGCAGGTGCAGAAGTTCTCTTTCAGCAATATCGAGCACTTCTCCACCGCATCGCTGATCACCCGTCTGACCAATGATGTGGCTGCCATGCAGCAGACGCTGATGATGGGCATGCGGATCGTTGTCCGCGCGCCTATGATGCTTTTGACGGCACTGGTTTTGGCTGCCACGATCAGCTTAAAGCTCAGCCGCGTCTTTCTGGTGGTAATCCCGCTGCTGGCGGTGGTTGCCACTGTAATTTTGCGAAAAGTCGGCCCCATGTTCACCACTATGCAGCAGGCCACCGACGACCTCAATCTGGTGGTGCAGGAGGACCTCAACGCCATCCGCGTGGTGAAATCCTTCGTCCGTGAGCAGGAGGAGTGCAGCAAATTTAAAACTCGCAGCACCCATCTGCGCAAGACAGCGGAACACGCTTCCGGCTTCGTTGTCTCCTTTATGCCGTTGATGATCGTGATTGTCTACTCCACCATCATTGCCGTGATGTGGATCGGCGGTCACTATGTCTACAACGGCATTATGGGCAGCGGCGACCTCATTTCCTTTATCACCTACATCACCGAGATCCTCATGTCTTTGATGATGGTCTCCATGATTTTGATGATGCTCAGCCGCTCCATCGCCTGCGCCCGGCGCATTATTGAGGTGATGGAGGAGGCCCCGGAGATCACCGACAATGCAGCTGATTCTGCACTGGAAGTACCGGACGGCTCCATCCGCTTTGACCATGTATCCTTCAAGTACCACAAAACCGCCAAAGCGTGGAATCTGCGGGACATCAGCTTTACTGTGGACGCCGGCATGACCGTGGGTATCTTAGGCGGCACCGGCAGCGCCAAAACTACGCTTGTGAGCCTGATTCCCCGCCTCTATGAGGCCACCGAGGGCAGCGTTTTCGTCGGTGGTCATCCCGTACAGGACTACACCACAAAGCACCTGCGGGATGCCTGCGCCATGGTGCTGCAGCAAAATACGCTCTTCTCCGGGACAGTGGCCGATAACCTCCGTTGGGGCGACCACAACGCATCGGATGAGGACTTACGGGAGGCCTGCCGGGTCGCCTGCGCTGATGAGTTCATCGACCGGATGCCCCAGGGCTACGACACCGTGATCGATCAGGGCGGCACCAATATCTCCGGCGGACAGAAGCAGCGCCTGTGCATCGCCCGCGCCATTCTCCGCAAGCCAAAGATCCTCATTTTAGACGATTCCACCTCTGCTGTGGATACCGCCACCGATGCCAAGATCCGGCAGTCCCTCCGTCAGGTGCTGCCCGGAACCACCAAGGTCATCATTGCCCAGCGCGTCACCTCTGTGATGGATGCCGACCTCATTCTGGTGATGGATGACGGTGCCATCTCTGCCACGGGAACGCACGAACAGCTGATGACCTCCTGCCATATCTATCGCGAGGTCTATGAATCCCAACAGGAAGGGGTGATGATGGATGCCTAAACATCCTCACGGCGGTCACGGCCACGGCTTTCAGCGGCCACACAATCTCCGCAGCACCATTGGCAAGCTCATGCGCTATATTACCCGCTACCGTCTGGCCTTTGTGCCGGTAATCCTGTGTCTGGTGATCTCTGCCGCCGGTAACGTAGGTGGCAGCTACCTCATTAAGCCCATCATCAACGACTATATCCTCCCGGGCGATTTCCCCGGTCTATTCAAAATGCTGGTGCTGATGGCGGCGATCTATGTCCTCTCGGCGCTGGCCTCCTATGTCTATGCCCGCATCATGGTGCATATTTCCCAAAACACGGTGGCACAGCTGCGGCAGGATCTCTTTGCCCATCTGCAAAAGCTGCCTTTGCGCTACTACGATACCCACCCCGCCGGCGATCTCATGAGCCGGTTTACCAACGATATCGACACCGTATCCGAGATGATCAGCAACAGCTTTGCCAGTGTCATCTCCTGCGTGCTGACGTTTCTGGGAATTCTGGGCATGATGTTCTACCTCAACTGGATACTGACGCTGATCTCCGTAGTCTTTTTACTGCTGATGCTGCTGGCCGTGAAAACCATCGGCGGCAAGAGCCGCACCAATTTCCGCCGCCAGCAGGCGGCTCTCGGCTCCCTCAACGGCTACATTGAGGAGATGATCGAGGGACAGAAGGTCATCAAGGTCTTTAACCATGAGCAGGTGGCTGTGGATCGCTTCGCCCAGCTGAACGACACCTATCGCGATGCCGCCACCACGGCACAGACCTACGCCGCCTCCATGATGCCCACCATGGGCAATCTCTCCCGCATCAACTACGCCGTCACCTGCTGCGTAGGCGGCCTTCTGGCCATCGGCGGCGTTTTCAACGTAGGCGCTTTAGGCGCCTATCTCCTCTACGTCAAGCAGGTTTCCCAGCCCATCACCCAGCTCTCCCAGCAGGTGAACGTGCTCCTCTCTGCCATCGCCGGCGCTGAGCGTATCTTTGCCGTCATGGAGGAGACGCCGGAGTCGGACGAGGGCAAAACCGTACTTGTCCGTGTGGAAAAAGAAGGCGATACTCTCACCGAAACGCAGCACCGCACCGGCCACTGGGCGTGGAAACAGCCGGACGGTTCTCTGGTGGAGCTGCGGGGCGATGTACAGTTTAAAGATGTGGTTTTCGGCTATGAACCGCAAAAGCCGGTGCTGCACAACGTATCCCTCTTCGCAAAGCCGGGGCAGAAGATCGCCTTTGTGGGCTCTACCGGTGCCGGCAAAACCACCATCACCAACCTCATCAACCGTTTTTATGATATTCAGTCCGGCACCATCACCTATGACGGCATCAGCGTGCAGGACATTTCCAAGGACTCCCTGCGCCGCTCTCTGGGCGTTGTGCTGCAGGACACCCACCTCTTCACCGGAACGGTGGCCGATAACATCCGCTATGGTAAGCTGGACGCCACCGACGAGGAGGTACGCAATGCCGCCAAGCTGGCCAACGCCGACACCTTCATCCGCCACCTGCCCCAGGGCTACGACACTGTCCTCACCGGCGACGGCGACGAGCTGAGCCAAGGTGAGCGGCAGCTGCTGGCTATTGCACGGGCCGCGGTATCCGATCCGCCGGTGCTGATTTTGGATGAGGCCACCTCCTCCATCGACACCCGCACCGAGAAGCTGATCGAGGCCGGCATGGACTCCCTGATGGAGGGCCGCACCGTGTTCGTCATTGCCCACCGACTCTCCACCGTTCGCAACGCCCAGGCCATTCTGGTACTGGAGCAGGGCGAGATCATCGAACGCGGCAACCACGAGCAGCTTTTGGTGGAAAAGGGGCGGTACTACCACCTCTACACCGGGCAGGCAGAGCTGAAATAATGTCTTCTTGACGCATCCTCTCTTTCGCGCTACAATGAAGGCGGCAGAGTATATCTCTGCCGCCTTTTTCCCCGAATTTTTCAACAAGGAGGGCCCTTTTATGACAGAAAAAGAACTGTGCCGCACGGCCATCGATATGATGGATCGCGCTTACATTCCCTATTCCCACTTCGCCGTAGGCGCTGCGTTGGAGTGCAGCGACGGTACCGTCTTTACCGGCTGCAACATTGAAAACGCCTCCTACAGCCCCACCATCTGCGCCGAACGAGTAGCCATCTTCAAGGCCATCAGCGAGGGCCGGAGGGACTTCCGGCGCCTCGTCATTGCCGGTCGGGGCAAGGATTATTGCGTGCCCTGCGGTGTCTGCCGTCAGGTCATTCGGGAGTTCGTGGCTGACGATTTCGAGATCATCTGCCTCAATGGGGCAGGCGAGGCGAAGCACTTCACGCTTCACGATCTGCTGCCTTACAGCTTCGATAGCTCCATGCTGTAAGCACATCCCTACGGTAAGTTCATCGAAAAATCGCCGCCTGCGGGCGGCGGTTTTTTTCACGCTTTTTTCCCCGGCGCATAAGCTGATATAGACCCTTCCAAGGAGGTTTTTCCCGTGACTCGGACGTTAGATCAGCTTTTACCGGGGGAGAGTGCCATCGTAACCGGACTGGATATGGAAAGTGCCGCGCGGCAGCGGCTAGTATCGTTGGGCTTCGTGCCGGGACAGTCGGTGACGGCGCTGCTGCGCAGCTGCTTCGGCGATCCCACGGCTTACCGCATCATGGACACCGTGATTGCCCTGCGGCGCAGTGACGCCTGCTGTGTGCGCATCCGATAGTTCAGCGCAAAAAAGAGCATGGCAGAAGGTAACTTCTGCCATGCTCTTTTTTTATTCTGTTGCCGATGATTAGAAGGAAACGACTTCGTCTTTCGGCTTTTCGCAGCCCTTGATGTCACTGACATACAGCACCGGGCCTTCGCCCTCGTAGGCGTCGTTATGCTCCACCTTGACTGTGGCGCAAATCTCCACCCACGCGCGGTTCTTGAACTTCTCCAAGCCCTCGCCCTTGCACACCAGTGCCAGGAACTGCATATCGTTCTCGCAGCACACCATGGCAAAGCGACCGGGGCAGTGGACGCCCTTATACTTCTTGGAGTGGCACATCACTGCCTTAAAACGCACCTCTACGCCTTCATAGCGCTGGGGCTTGTCCATCATATCCACATACCAAACGCCAAAATCCTCGTCCGGCACATCCAGATGATTGTCGGTGATCTCGAAAGGCATCATATCGTCGGTGACGTACTCCTCGCTGGTGCCGTCCGTGTTCTCCAGATAGATCTCGGCGCGGCGGTTGGCCATACGCAGGTTGCGGCTGCGCAGGAAAGCCCGCAGCTCCTCATTGCAGCGGTTGAAGATGATGAGGTCGGCGTTCATGACCTTCTCCATCATCAGCTGGCCCATGTTCTTGGCGTACATATCAAAGGTGGTCGCGTCAATGAAGGCCATGATCTGATAGAGCACCCAGTTGGAGGGCAGCCCCTCTCGGTAGAGGGGCTCAATCAGCCACATACCATTATACTCAATGATGACCTGCTTGGGCTTATACATCTTCTCCAGCTTCTTGAAGAAGGCAGGCGTCAGCTCCTCCTGGTTTTCCACCTTGACGGTGAATACGTTGGTGAGCGCCTTGGGATCGTATTCCTCCTCGCCCTCCTCACAGCAGATGAGCAGCGTCCGATCCTCCAAGGCAAAGCCGTCCTTGAGGATGCTGTTGATAAAATTGGTTTTACCGCCGTCCAAAAAGCCGGCCATCAGATATACAGGAATATCCATCCGCACACTCCTTACAGGGCAAAGAGCTTCTTCAGCTCATCCTCATGCAGCTGAGAGCCGATCACGCACAGACGGCCCGTATAATCGGCAGGACCGAAGCGCACCTCGTGCTCCTCCGGCACATAGTCGAAGTGGATCCACTTTCCCTCGCCGGTGGGAACAATGCCCTTGGCACGCAGGATGGCGCCGTATTCGCCGCTGTCCAGTACCTTGAGGATCTCGTCGATCTGGCTCTCGGTATAGATGTGGGGCGTCTCCACACCCCAGCTGGTGAACACCTCATCGGCGTGGTGGTGATGGTGATGCTCGTGGTCGTGGCAGCCGCAGGTGCAGTGCTCATCGTGCTCGTGTTCATGCTCGTGGTCGTGATCATGATGATGTTCATGCTCATGATGCTCGTGGTGATGCTCATGTTCGTGCTCATGCTCGTGGTCATGATGATGCTCATGCTCATGCTCGGCGTGCTCACGCTGCATCTTCTCCAGCAGCTCGTCAGCCAGAGACACCTTCTCCACAGCGGCCAGCAGTGCCTTGCCGTCCAGCTGATCCCAGGGCGTGGTGAGGATGGCGGCGTTGGGGTTCTTCTCACGCAGCATGGCCACGGCAGCCTCCAGCTTCTCCTGGCTCAGCTTCTGGGTACGGCTGAGGATGATGGTGCCGGCGGCCTCGATCTGGTTATTGTAGAACTCACCGAAGTTCTTCATATAAACCTTCACCTTGGAGGCGTCAGCCACTGTCACAAAAGCATTGAGCTTCATGTCCGGCTCCTCGGCCACGGTGTTTTCCACCGCCACGATCACATCGCTGAGCTTACCGACACCGGAGGGCTCGATGAGGATGCGGTCGGGATGGAACTGCTCGTGGACATCCTTCAGTGCCTTGCCAAAGTCGCCCACCAGAGAGCAGCAAATGCAGCCGGCAGACATCTCGCTGATCTGCACGCCGCTGTCCTTCAAAAAGCCACCGTCAATGTTGATCTCGCCGAACTCATTTTCAATGAGCACCAGCTTCTCGCCCTGATAGGCCTCAGCGATCATCTTCTTGATGAGGGTGGTCTTGCCGGCTCCCAGGAAGCCGGAGATAATATCGATTTTCGTCATCAAAATACCTTCTTTTCTCCTGCCGTGGCAGTAAAATTTTCATACTCTTCTATCATAATCCTTTTTTCAAAAAAAGCAAGAAGGGAACGGGCATTATTCACCGATTGTTGACACAAAAGGCCGGAAATGTTATATTTTCATTATAGAAGAAAGGTTGCGTGGTTCTATGAAACGGCTCTTCTGGGGCTTCTTCTTTATTCTTTTTGACTTTTCGGTGCCGCTTGCTCCCTCGCCCTTCGGGACGTGGGATGCCTCACTCAATCTGCTGCCCGATTTTGTCGGCTTCGGTCTGCTGGTTTCCGCCTCTATGCGCCTTGCCGGGGAGAGTCCTCTTTTCCACCCTGTGCATCAGTGGAGTATCGGCCTTTGTATCTATTCCGCCCTCGCATGGTTTTGCAACATCTTTTTCCCCTCTCTGTCGCCGCTTTTTTCCCTGCTCAACGTCGCAGCCCTGATTCTGGAGCTGGATGTGGCATGGCTGGTGATTGAGGCCATTGCCAACGTGGAAATGCGGCGCAACGCAGAACTGGGCAGCATCCCGCTGCGGGCCGCATGGAAAGCCCTCGCCATCTGCGCCGTCCTCTCTCTGGTGCTGCTTTCTCCCGTCTTTTTCCCCCTTGCAGGAGACTCCGTGGTCGCTGTTTGTCTGACTGTGGCGCTGTTTTTGGCGGGACTGTTTTTCCTTGTCCGACTCTGGCGCGTGGGCAAGGAGTATGAAGAGGTTGTCGCCTTTCAAAATAACCGATAAATTACTGTTGCCAAGTGCAGCATTTTGTAGTAGAATAATTGCACGACTAATCCTCCGCATGCAGCTGCGGAGCCGGTCTCACGCAATGGATACCCACGAATCATGTCAGGCGGGGAACCGAGCAGCATTAAGAGGGATCATCCATGTGCCGTGAGGGCGCCGGCTCTGTGGCTTCATGCGGAGGATTTTGTTATGCCCAAATTTCTGAAAGGAGACGTGAAGGTATGTATCAAGCCCTGTACCGCAAATGGCGGCCCAAAACTTTTTCCGAAGTGGTGGGACAGTCCCACATCACCGGCACGCTCCAGCATCAGGTAGCCGAGGGCCGTACCGCCCACGCCTATCTCTTCACCGGCACCCGCGGCACCGGCAAAACTACCTGTGCCCGTATTCTGGCCAAGGCCATCAACTGCCAGCATCCCGTGGACGGCGCGCCCTGCAATGAGTGTGATGCCTGCCGCGGTATTGATGACGGCACCCTTCTGGACGTAACGGAGCTGGATGCCGCCTCCAACAGCGGCGTGGACTATGTCCGTGCCCTGCGGGAAGAGGCGATCTATACCCCCGCCGTCCTCAAAAAGCGAGTCTACATCATCGACGAGGTCCATATGCTGACCCGCGAGGCCTTTAATGCCCTTTTGAAAATTCTGGAGGAACCGCCAGCGCATCTGGTGTTCATTCTGGCCACCACAGAGCTGCACAAGGTTCCCGCCACCATTCTCTCCCGATGCCAGCGTTTCACTTTCAAGCGGATCATGCCCCGTGACATCGAGGCCCAGCTTTTGAAGGTGGCCAAGGCAGAAGAAATCCCC
>JAHHSH010000063.1 GCA_020025345.1 Oscillospiraceae bacterium
ACCAGCCGCGGGGAGTATCAGCAGGCCACGGCGCTGGAGGCGCTCTTTGGCTGGCTCTATCTGCACGGACGGCGTGAGCGGATCAATGAACTCTTTTCTGTGATGATGGAGGGGGAGGAGTAATATGGCATTGGATGCTATTTGCCTGCGTTCTGTGGTGCGAGAGATCGAGCCGCTGATCGTCAACAATCGAATTGAAAAAATCCAGCAGCCTGCCCGGGACGAGGTGGTTTTACTGTTGCGCGGAAAGCGGCTGCTGCTCAATGCCGGAGCCAACCAGCCCCGCATCCAGATCACAAGCCTTTTGCGGGATAATCCCTCCCAGCCGCCTATGTTCTGTATGCTGCTGCGCAAGTATATCGGCGGCGGCCGCATTACCGCTGTGGAGCAGGCACCGCTGGAGCGTGTGGTGACGCTGCACATTGAGGCCATGGATGAGCTGGGTGAGCGGAGTGACTTCCGATTGATTCTTGAGTGTATGGGCCGCCACTCCAATCTGATCCTAGTGGGACAGGACGGACGCATCGTCGAGTGTATGCGCCGCGTAGACTTTGAGATGTCCCAGCAGCGCCAGGTATTGCCGGGACTTTACTATGAACTGCCGCCCCGGCAGGAAAAGCTGTCTCCGCTGGATGTGGAGGAGGAGACTTTCCGTCAGCTTTTAACAGCTTGCGACGGGGAGAAGAAGCTGGACGGTTGGCTTCTGGATACCTTTACGGCAATTTCTCCCTTGGTCGCCCGTGAGATCGTCTACCGTGCCTATGGCAATACCGATGTCCGAGCCGCTGAGGAGAATGGTCGGTTGTGGGCTGCCTTCGCCGCATGGCAGAAGATGTGCGAAGAGGGAAGACCTCATATGCTGAAAAAGGCGGGGAAACCGTCAGATTACAGTTATTTTTCCATCGGACAGTACGGCACATGGATGGAGGAGACGCTGTACGATTCTTTCTCTCAAATGCTGGATGACTTCTACGAAGGACGGGAGCAGGCGGAGCGCGTACGCCAGAAGGGGCAGGATCTCATGAAGACCGCTACCAATGCCCGTGACCGTGTGCGGCGTAAGATCGCATTGCAGGAGAAGGAATACGCCCGTACTCAGGATCGGGACAAGTGGCGCATTTGCGGCGAGCTGATCACGGCAAATCTCTACCGCATGGAGCGGGGCGCCAGCCGCTTGCAGGCGGAGAATTACTATGAGGAGAACTGCCCTACGGTGGACATCCAGCTGGATCCCCGGCTCTCGCCGCAGGAGAATGCTGCCAAGTATTTCAAGCAGTATAATAAGGCGAAAACGGCGGAAAAGATGCTCACAGAGCAGCTGGAGCGTGGACGTAAGGAGCTTGCTTATCTGGAGAGCGTGGTGCAGGAGCTGCAGCAGGCGGAGGCAGAGCAGGATTTCAACGACATCCGTGCCGAGCTTACCGACGGCGGCTATATTCGCAGCCGCGGCAAGAAGCAGCCCGGCTTCCAGCGCACCTCTAAACCGCGGGAGTTCCGTTCTACGACGGGGCTGCGGATCTTGGTGGGGCGCAATAACCGGCAGAATGACCGCTTGACGACCAAGACGGCAGGACCGCGGGACATCTGGCTCCACACCCAGAAGATCCACGGCTCCCATGTGATCCTCTGCACCGACGGCATAGAGCCGGACGAGGAGAGCGTTTGGGAGGCGGCTATGCTGGCTGCCTATTTCTCCCAGGGACGGGAGGGAAGCAAAGTGCCGGTGGACTACACCCCGGCACGCTATGTGAAAAAGCCCTCCGGCGCGCAGCCCGGTATGGTGATCTACACCACCTATCAGACAGTGTATGTGACGCCGGACAGTGAACTGGTGAAGAAACTGAGTATCAAATAGCGAAAGAGAAGAAAGCAAAGGCCGTATCGATGAGGGAAGAGTTTTCCTTGCCGATACGGCCTTTTTATGGTATACTTACACTTACATTTTTCGTGCTGTAAATGTTTTTCGAATTCTGAAAGGAGAATTGCTATATGTCAGTATTAGGACATTTGGAACCCCAGAAGGTGTTTCATTTCTTTGAGGAAATTTGTGCCATTCCCCACGGCTCCCGCCACAACACCCAGATCAGCAACTGGTTGGTGAAGTTTGCCGAGGATCGTGGTCTGGAGCACTATCAGGATGCAGCGGAGAACGTGATCATCATCAAGCCCGCTACCCCCGGCTATGAAAAGGCAGAGGCTGTCATGATTCAGGGCCATATGGATATGGTCTGCGAGAAGGACGCTGACTGCACCAAGGACATGCTCACCGAGGGCCTTGATCTGATGCTGGACGGCGATACCGTCTATGCAAAGGGTACCACGCTGGGCGGCGATGACGGCATTGCCGTGGCAATGGCGCTGGCTGCACTGGATGCAGATAATCTGGAGCATCCCCGCCTGGAGGTCGTGGTTACTACCGATGAGGAGATTGGTATGGACGGTGCTATGGTACTGGATCCGGCACCGCTGCAGGCCCGCCGCATGCTGAACATTGACTCCGAGGTGGAGGGCGTTTTTACTGTCAGCTGCGCCGGTGGTGCGACTGTTAAGAACATTATTCCTGTCAAGCGTGAAGACTTTACAGGCGAGACACTGACCATTTCTGTGAGCGGCCTCATTGGCGGCCACTCCGGCGTAGAGATCCATAAGGGCCGCGCCAACGCTGATATGCTGCTGGGCCGTATTTTGTGTGCTGCAGCGAAAGTTTCTGAGCTGCGCATTGTCAGCGTATCCGGTGGCTTGAAGGATAATGCGATCCCCACTGCTGCACAGGCTGTGGTGACAGTGGCGGATGCTGCCGCTGTGAAGGATGTCTGCGCTAAGATGGGCGAGGCATTCCGCGGCGAGTTTACCACCACCGATGCCGGCTTGAAGGTTGACGTTATGGAGGGCGGCGAGGGTGCTGCCATGGATGCGGACAGCACGAAGCGCGTCATCTGCCTGCTGACCTGCGCTCCCAACGGCGTACAGGTCATGAGTAACGACATTGAGGGTCTGGTACAGACTTCTTTGAATCTGGGCATTCTGTGCACGGAGGATGAGCGTGTGGTCGCCAGCTTCAGTGTTCGCAGCAGCGTAGAGAGCCAGAAAGTGATGCTGATTGACCGTCTGGAGAGCTTGAGCGCACAGCTGGGCGGCACGATTGAGACCCTGGGTGACTATCCCGGCTGGGCGTATCGTCAGGACTCTCCTCTGCGTGACCTGATGGTGAAGGTATTTACCGAGCAGTATGGTCATGCACCCGAGATCGAAGCCATTCACGCCGGTCTGGAGTGTGGTCTCTTTGCCGGTAAGATGCCGGGTCTTGACTGCATTTCCTTTGGCCCGGATCTGAAGGAGATCCATACGCCTCGAGAGAAGATGTCTGTGGCATCGGTACAGCGTACTTGGAATATGCTGACCGAGGTACTGCGCCAGATGAAGTAAAAATCAAAAAAATCCCGCAGGGTATAGCACCCTGCGGGATTTTTTTATAGCTAAATAAGTAGCGGCTTACTCCCGATGGAGATGGCGTTTGATCGCGTCAAAGGACTCGGGGCTGATGACGTGTTCGATGCGGCAGGCATCCTCCTCAGCAACCTTGGGATCGACGCCCAGACCAATGAACATATCCTTGAGTACGGTGTGGCGTTCATAGATACGGTGAGCCACCTCTTCGCCGGCATCGGTGAGGGTGATGAAGCCACCGGCGTCTACTTCGATATAGCCGCCGCTTTTCAGCAGACCAACGGCGCGACTGACGCTGGGCTTGGAGTAACCCATGTGGTCGACAATATCAATAGAGCGAACCTGGCTGCGTTCGCGATGGAGAACATAAATCGTTTCTAAATACATTTCGCCGGATTCCTGCAGATGCATTGGATCGCCTCCTGTGTAAATATAAAAATATTCTACCATAAGTATTTAAGAGATGCAAGGGTTCTGTTACTTGCAAAAAAAGAGCATAGATTGTGAAACATTGACAGGGGACGAGGGGTGTGTTACTCTAAACAATTGGAGTAGTAATATATGAAATTGTGAGGCTGTAAAAGATGACTTTAGATGAGTTGAAAGTGGGACAGAGCGGTGTGATCAAGACGGTGGGAGGCGAAGGCTCCTTGCGCTGTCGATTGCTGGACATGGGACTGATTCCCAGAACCAAGATCCGTCTGCAAAAAGTAGCTCCTATGGGTGATCCTGTAGAGATCCATGTGCGGGGTTATGAACTGACGCTGCGTGTGGCGGATGCTAAAAAAATTGAAGTGGAGGCGGCGGAATGATTTTTGCATTGGCTGGCAATCAGAACTGCGGCAAAACCACACTTTTTAACGCACTAACCGGGTCTAATCAGCATGTGGGTAATTTCCCAGGTGTAACGGTGGACCAGAAGGTGGGAGAGGTAAAAGGGCAGAAGCAGTGCTCCGTGGTGGATCTGCCCGGTATCTATTCGCTGCGGCCTTATACGCAGGAAGAAATCGTGGCCCGCGACTTCATCCTTAATGAGAAACCTGATGGTATCATCAACATTGTGGATGCCACAAATATTGAACGAAATCTCTATCTGACGCTGCAGCTGTTGCAGCTGCGTGTGCCTATGGTGCTGGCACTGAATATGATGGACGAGTTGACTGCCAACGGCGGCTCGGTGGATGTACAGGAGATGAGCCGACTTTTAGGCATTCCGGTGATTCCCATCAGTGCTGCCAAGGGCGAAGGCGTTTCCGAACTCATTCGGCAGGCGGTGCAGGTGGGACGCAGTAAGACGCTGCCTGCTGTTACCGACTTCTGCGGTGAGGACTCGGCGGTACATCGTTGCATCCACGCGGTGATCCATCTCATTCAAGATCACGCTGACAAGGTGAATATCCCTGCGCGTTTCTGCACCACCAAACTCATTGAGGGTGATGAAGAACTCTTGGAGCGGTTGGAGCTGGAGCAGAACGAGAAAGAGTTGCTGGAGCACTGCATTGTGCAGATGGAGAATGAGACGGAGCTGGATCGCAATGCGGCGCTGGCGGATATGCGCTATACATTTATCGAAAATGTAGTACATAGGTCGGTGGTCAAGGGCGAGGAAAGTCGGGGGCACTTGCGCTCTATGAAAATCGACCGTGTCCTCACTGGAAAATATACAGCCTTGCCGGTATTCTTTGGGGTGATGGTGCTGATTTTCTGGCTGACTTTCAGCGTCATCGGGCAGCGGCTTTCAGATCTTCTGGTGATGGGTATTGACGCACTGGGCGGCGTTGTAGACCGCGGGCTGACTGCCTACGGCATTAACCCGGTAGTGCAGAGCCTTGTGATCGATGGTATCTTTGCCGGTGTCGGCAGTGTGCTGTCCTTCTTGCCACTGATTGTTACGCTCTTTTTCTTCCTCTCTATTTTGGAAGATACCGGTTACATGGCGCGTGTGGCTTTCGTGATGGATAAGCTCCTTCGTAAGATCGGTCTTTCCGGGCGCAGTTTTGTGCCGATGCTCATCGGCTTTGGCTGCACGGTGCCGGCAATTATGGCAACCCGTACGGTATCCTCCGACCGGGATCGAAAGATGACGATCCTTTTGACACCCTATATGAGCTGCTCAGCGAAAATTCCCATTTACGCTGTGTTTGCCGCTGCGTTTTTCCCGAAACACAGTGCGCTGGTGATGATTGCCCTCTATTTCGGCGGTATGGTGGTGGGAATTCTGGTGGCGCTGCTGTTAAAGAAAACGGCTTTCCGGGGTCAGCCGGTTCCCTTTGTGATGGAGCTGCCCAACTATCGCTTGCCCTCTTTGCGAAGCGTGGGCCTTCTGCTGTGGGATAAGGCGAAGGACTTTCTATGTCGCGCTTTTACCATTATCTTCTTGGCGACCATCATCATCTGGTTTTTACAGACGTTCGATACGAGACTCAATGTGGTCAGCGACAGCGCCGACAGTCTGCTGGCCGTGATCGGTCAATGGATCGCCGTCATTTTTGCGCCCCTGGGCTTTGGCGATTGGCGTGCCGCTACAGCGCTGCTGTCCGGATTTAGCGCCAAAGAGGCGGTGGTTTCCACGCTGGCGGTGCTGATGGGGACCAGTGTGGCAGAGCTGGGTGGTGCGCTGGGCAGCGTGTTTATGCCTGTGACAGCGGCAGCCTATCTGACGTTCACACTACTTTACACCCCTTGTGTGGCAGCGGTTGCCACGATTCGGAAGGAGCTGAATAGCTTCTGGGCCACGGTGGGCGTGGTAGCGATGCAGTGTGGCGTAGCGTGGCTGGTGGCCTTTGCAGTGCGATTGATCGGAGGCTTGCTGGTGTGAGCACCGGAGATTGGATTGTTCTGGGAATTGTGGCTGCTTGCGTTATGCTGGCAATTTTGTTTCTGCATCGACAGAAAAAGCGGGGGACAACGTGCAATGGCTGCTGTGGCAGCTGTGGGAGATCCTGCAAGAAAGAATAGTGAAAAGCGTCGTGGGCTATGGCTTGCGACGCTTTTTCTTATTCCCAAGGAAATAAAACGCGTGATATTTCTGCATGAAAACGGATAATCGGGGAAAATCTACGCGATGTTGCTACTGATAGGAAAATGCAATTGTTGAAGCGACAAAAGAGGGGGCAGGGGTATGGTTGCTTTTGTCAAATCGAACGAAAGTTATGTCAATATAGGGAAAAGCGTTGACGAAGAAAAAGGAGAAGTGCTACTATAAAAGGCAATATAGCAGTTTAATGATTTGTCATTGTGAGAACAGGAGTGTTTAAAATGATTCAAAATGAATATCTGCAAGGTTTGATGGAGCGGGTCATCGACCGAAATCCGGCAGAACCGGAGTTTCATCAGGCGGTACAGGAAGTGCTGACTTCTCTGGTGCCGGTCGTGGAAGCACATCCGGAGTATATTACCGAGGGTGTACTGGAGTGTCTGGTGGAGCCGGAGCGCGTGATCAAGTTCCGCGTGCCGTGGGTGGATGATGCGGGCAATGTGCGGGTAAACCGCGGCTTCCGCGTCCAGTTTAACAGTGCCATCGGTCCCTATAAGGGCGGATTGCGTTTCCATCCCTCCGTTTATGAGGGTATTGTGAAGTTCTTGGGCTTTGAACAGATTTTTAAAAATAGCTTGACCGGTCTGCCCATCGGTGGCGGTAAGGGCGGCAGCGACTTTGATCCTAAGGGAAAGTCCGACGGAGAGATCATGCGCTTTTGCCAGAGCTTCATGACCGAGCTTTTCAAGTACATTGGGCCGGATACGGACGTGCCTGCCGGTGATATCGGCGTGGGCGCCCGTGAGATCGGCTATCTCTTCGGCCAGTATAAGCGTCTGCGCAACGAGTTTACCGGCGTGCTCACCGGTAAGGGTCTCAGCTACGGCGGCAGCTTGGCCCGCCGTGAGGCCACCGGTTATGGCCTGTGCTATTTCACGGACAATATGCTTCGTGACCACGGTCGCAGCTTCGATGGCGCTACCGTGGTGATCTCCGGCAGCGGCAATGTGGCCACCTATGCCTGCGAGAAGGCCATGCAAATGGGTGCCAAGGTGGTGGCTATGTCTGACTCTGCCGGCTATGTCTACGATAAGGACGGCATCGATCTGGAGCTCATGAAGCAGATTAAGGGAGTAGAGCGTCTGCGGATCAGCGTTTACGCTCAGCGCCGTCCCACAGCGGAGTACCACGAGGGCTGCCACCATATCTGGGAGATCCCCTGCGATATTGCGATGCCCTGCGCTACCCAGAACGAGCTGGACGGCGACAGCGCCCGCGCACTGATCGCCAATGGCTGCTATGCTGTTGCTGAGGGCGCCAATATGCCCAGCACCCCGGAGGCTGTGGAGCTGCTGCAGGAAGCAGGCGTGCTCTTTGCCCCGGCTAAGGCTGCCAACGCCGGCGGTGTGGCTACCTCCGCTCTGGAGATGAGCCAGAACTCCATGCGTTTCTACTGGAGCTTTGAGGAAGTGGATCAGCACCTGAAGCAGATCATGACCGACCTCTACCACAATGCAGCTGCTGCTGCGGAGAAATACGGCAAGAAGGGCGATCTGGTGGCCGGTGCCAACATTGCAGGCTTCTTGAAGGTGGCCGACGCCATGCTGGCCTATGGTGTGGTGTAAGGAGGCATGGCAATGAATGAGTATGCACAGCGGGTCATTGCAGATCTGGAACAGCGCTACAGCCATGAGTCGGAGTATCTGCAGAGCGTCCGGGCGTGGCTGGAGATGATCGAGCCGGCGCTGGGCGATGATCCCCGCTATGAAAAGATGGATCTTTTGACCCGTATGGTAGAGCCGGAGCGTATGTTTTCCTTCGTTGTGCCGTGGGTGGATGATGCGGGCGTTGCCCACACCTGCCATGGCTACCGTGTTCAGTTCAACAGCGCGATCGGCCCCTATAAGGGTGGCCTGCGGTTCCACCCCTCGGTGAACCCCTCCATTGTGAAGTTCCTGGGCTTTGAGCAGACCTATAAAAACGCACTGACCGGTCTGCCCATCGGCGGCGCTGCCGGTGGTGCCGACTTCGATCCCCGTGGCAAGAGCAACCGCGAGATCATGCGCTTTTGCCAGAGCTTTATGACCGCGCTCTACCGCTATGTAGGCGCGGATACGGACGTGCCTGCCGGTGATATCGGCGTAGGCTCCCGGGAGATCGGCTATCTCTACGGCACCTATAAGCGGCTGACAGGCCGCTCTGAGAGCAGCGCATTGACCGGCAAGGGTCTTACCTACGGCGGCAGTAAGATCCGCCAGGAGGCGGCTGGCTTCGGTACGGTGTACTTCCTTGCCCGGATGCTGGAGCATCGCCAGGATACGCTGGAGGGCAAGCGCGTGGCCGTGTCCGGTTTCGGTAATATGTCCTGGGGCGTCTGCACCAAGATCGCCGAGATGGGCGGACGGGTGGTGACTCTCTCCGGTCCGGACGGTTATATTTACGATCCCGATGGCGTTACGACCAAGGAGAAGCTGGACTTTATGCTGTCTATGCGTCAGAGCGGACAGGATAAGGTGAAGGCATACGCCGATCGTTTCGGCGTGGAGTTCTTCGCCGGTAAGCGTCCTTGGGAAGTGCCGGTGGACATCGTCATTCCCTGCGCCACCGAGAACGAGCTGGATGTGGCGGATGCCGTATCCATCATCGGTAACGATACCCGCTATTATGTAGAGGCTTCCAATATGCCGGCCACGGCAGAGGCGCTGCGCCTTCTGCGGCTCAGCCCCAAGATCCTGACGGCAGGCGCCAAGGCCTCCGGCAGCGGCGGCGTGGCGGTGTCTGCGCTGGAAATGGTGCAGAACAGTCTCCGCTACAGCTGGTCCTGGGAAGAGGTGGATCAGCGCCTGCGGCAGATCATGAGCGATATTTACGACGCTTCCGCCGCTGCGGCGGAGGAGTACGGTCTGGGCTATGATCTGATTGCCGGTAATGATATTGCCGCTTTCAAGAAAATCTCTGAGGCCATGCTGGCACAGGGCGTATAACAAAATCAAAAATCCCCGCTCTCCACGGAGGGCGGGGGTTTTGTGGTGCATAGGACAAAATCGCCGGGGCATACACTGCCCATGAGGTGGTGAAGGCTATGCTCAACAGGTTTACGCTTTTGCAGTGCAAGGAGGTCGTCAATATCTGTGACGGTACCCGCTTGGGGTATGTGGGCGACGTGGAGATCCGCATTCCGGACGGGGATGTGACGGCGCTGATCGTCTTTGGCCCGTGCCGGTTTTTCGGGCTTTTTGGCAGGGGAGAGGATTACTATATCCCTTGGGACTGCATCGAGCGTATCGGAGATGATATTATCCTCATCAACAAAATGCCCCGCCGCTGCGAGCCGGGAAATGAGCGAAAACGGCGCCGCTGGTTTTGAAAACAACGGGAAACGAGAAAATCAAACGTAAAATCTGTGAGATTTGCAGGAAAAATGGAAAATTCCCCTTGCAATTTCATTGTGGCTATGGTATTATATTTCAGCATTCCGCACAGTCTTGGACTTTCGGTCGGTGCCTTTCGAGGTTGGCCGTGGGGAGGAAAAGACTGGAGGTAAAAACTAAAATCAAAGGAGAAATAACAAAATGGCAAACGTCGTATCCATGAAAGCCCTGCTGGAAGCAGGCGTGCACTTCGGTCACCAGACCCGTCGCTGGAACCCCAAGATGGCTCCCTATATCTACACCGAGCG
>JAHHSH010000064.1 GCA_020025345.1 Oscillospiraceae bacterium
CGCATCTCCGCATCAATGGAGAGGCCGTTGGCCACCTTATTGACGGCCGTTTCCGTATCATAGCCTCCCAAGCCCTCAAACCGGGCGGTCAGCTCTCCGTAGCGCCGCAGGATCTGCTCGTCGCTCTCGCCGTTTGCCATGCGCTCGGTGAGGGCATCCATCTCCTCCTTCAGCCGGAACATCCGGGAAAAGGCGGATTGCAGCACATCCTCCACGGTGTAGCCCGCCGGGTACACCGGAATCTGGGAAATTAAGCCCACACGACGGCCGGAGGCAATCACCACCTGCCCCTCGTCGTAGTCCAGTTCCCCGGTGAGGATGCGAAAGAGGGTACTCTTACCGGCGCCGTTCTTGCCTAAAAGACCTACGCGCTCCCCGGTGTCAATCTGAAAGGTCAGATCATCCAATATTTTCTTTTCCAGATCAAAGGACTTGCTCAGTCCCGATACACTGATGTCGATCATGAATAAGTTTCTTCCAGTTCTTTTACAATTTTGCCAAATTCCATGGCATGGGACGCCTTTACCAGCGCCGTGGTGCCGGGTGTCAGCAGTTGGTGAATGGTGGGCAGTGCTTCTTCGATGGTATCAAAATGCACACACGCATCCCCCGCAGCGGCGGCAATCGCCGCAGATTTAGGTCCGATAGCCACCACATGGTCGAGTCCCAACTCCTTGGTCAGACGACCGATCTCCCGGTGAGCACTCTCACTCAGCTCACCCAGCTCGCCCATATCGCCCAAGATTGCCAGCTTTTGTCCGTGGCTCTTGGCCAGGATACGCAGCGCCTCAGCCATGGCCTGCGGGTTGGCGTTATAGCAGTCGTCAATGACCAGGCGATCCTCCCGCATCCGCAAACGGCGCATCCGGGAGCCGGTGGAGACGTAGGCCGCCACACCGTCCACGATCTCCTGATGGGAAAGGCCCAGATACTCACCGATAACTGTTGCCATGGAGGCAGAGTAGATCATATAAAGGCCGGGGGACGGAATAGACAAGCGATAGGTGTCCTTTTTTGTGGTCACGGTGCAGTCGATGCCCTCGATACCACGATCTACGATCTCCGTCACACGGATATCGCAGTTCTCGCTGAGGCCGCAGCGCACTGTCTCAAAGGGCAGCTGGAGCGTATTGAGGAGCTCATCATCGCCGTTGAGGACGGCAATGCCGCCCGGCTGCAGGCTCTCAAAAATCTCGCTCTTACTGCGCAGCGTTCCCTGCCGCGTGTTGCCCATATTCTCAATATGGGCATCGCCGATATTGGTAATCACTGCGATCTGCGGACGCACCATGACGCCCATATAGCGCAGCTCGCCAAAATGATCCATGCCTGTCTCAATGACAGCAGCCCAATGCTCCCGTTCCAAACGCACCAGCGTCTGGGGAACACCGATCTGATTATTGTAGTTGGCCTCCGTCTTTAAGGCAGGGCCGTGCTGCCCCAGCACCGAGGCGATCATCTCCTTGGTGGTGGTCTTACCGGCGCTGCCGGTGATCTGCACCACAGGGATATCAAAAAGTCCCCGATACCAAGCTGCCAAATCCCGAAGAGCCAGCATCGTATCGGCTACTTCAATGTAGAATTTTCCCTCGACAAGCTCCTCCGGCGCGTGCTGGCAGAGACAGCCGGCAGCACCGGCCCGGAGGGAACTTGTCACATAGGCGTGACCGTCAAACCGCTCTCCCACCAGAGGGACAAAGAGATCCCCCAGTGCAATACGGCGGCTGTCGGTGGACATACCGGTAAAAGTATCCGCCCCGCTCTGCAGCAGCGTTCCGTGCACTGCCCGGCAGAGATCCGCAACACGACATTCGATCATTCCCGCTCCGCCTTTCTTGCCTTTAAAGATTCCTGCACCACTGTCTCACACAGATCGCCGTAGCTGATCCCTACAGCGGCGGCCTCCTGGGGTACCAGCGAAGTGGATGTCATACCCGGCAGAGTGTTAACTTCCAGACACCAGGGGCGTCCCTCCTCGTCCAGCAAAAAGTCGGTACGAGAGTAGACAGAAAGGCCCAGTGCCCGGTGCAGGCGCAGCGCCATTTCGCCCATCTCATGCCACACGGCATCGTCGATGGGTGCAGGGCACACCTCTTTTGCGCCGCCGGACTGATATTTTGCCTCATAGTCAAAATAGTCGGAGGCGGGAACGATCTCCACCGCCGGGAGATAGGTATCTCCCAGCACAGCCACCGTCAGCTCCCGACCCTTGATTTTCTTTTCGACAATCACATGGTTGCCGTAACGGAGAATGTTGCGCAGTGCCTTTTCCAGTTCCTCCTTGGTATCGGGCAGTTCCACACCGATGGAGCTGCCGCCGTTGACGATCTTCACGGCGCAGGGCACTTCCAGTTCCTCCACCAGACGGGGAATATCCTCCTCACAGTAGATCACATCCCGCCAAGGAGCGCTGCGGATATGCTCGGCATCCAGAAAACGCTTGGTAATGGACTTATCCATGGCCATGCCGCTGCCAATATAGCCGGAGCCGGTATAGGGAACGCCCAAAAGATCCAGCGTTGCCTGCATCCGTCCGTCCTCGCCGCAAGCGCCGTGGAGTGCCAGGAACACCATGTCCGCCATGGTGCAGACCGTCAGCACATCCTTTCCCAGAATGGAGGGACTCTGATCCTTCCGGCTGCGGCGCACTGCCTCCAGATCCGGGGCTGTGCTCTCTACACGCACATCGCTGCAAAGACCGTCCGGGGCGTCAAAAATATCCTTCAAATCACCCTCGTACTGCTCCAGTCCCATGAACATATCGACCAGGATCGCCTGATGCCCCTTTTCACGAAGGGCACGACACACGCCGGTACCAGACACCAGCGATACATTGCGCTCTGTACTCAGGCCGCCTGCCAACACAACAATTTTCATACTGCACCTCTCTATTTCACCGCTTCACCGCAGCAAAAGTGTGGCAAAGCCAATCTGATTTCACACGAATTCAGTGTAATAGTATATCATACCAATACTATAATTACAACCAAATCTACCGCGCACTACCGCATTTTTCCAGCGGCACAGCGCAAAAAATCTCCCGCACCTTTTGCAGTACGGGAGATAAATCGTTGTCGCTTATTTCAGCCACTCCGGCAGTGTTCGTCCGTGGATGCTGCTGACCATACCCATGGAGACAAACAGCGTCACGATGGAGGAGCCGCCATAGCTGAAGAACGGCAGCGTCAGACCGATCACCGGCAGGACGAAAAGGCACATGCCGATATTAGAGAGAGTCTGGAAAATCAGCATACCTGCCATACCCACGCAGACGTAGGACTCCATTTGCGACCTTGCCTTGGTAGCCGTCACAAGGCATCGGATAATGATGGCAGACAGCAGCACGATTACCAAAAGGCAACCCAGCATCCCCAGCTCTTCACCGATCGCAGAAAAAATAAAGTCCGTGTGACGGAACGGCAGACTCTGGCTGAACTCACTCTGGGTCTGCGTACCATGGTAGAGGCCCTGTCCTGTCAGCTTACCGCCGCCCAGCGTCAGAAGGCTGCGTGTCTGGTGCCAGCCGACACCCAACGGATCCAAATCATGGTCAAAGAGGATCCGGAAGCGATTCATCATATATTCCGGTATCTTTTCCTCCTGCCATAAAAGGAAGAACGCGATCCCGGCGCCGCTGATGCCCAGAACGAACCAGCGGGTGGCCACACCGGCGGCAAAGGCCATGCAGGCAAATACGAACACATACACAAGGGCGCTGCCCATATCGGAGGAGATGGCGTAGTAAAGGCCGATCATCAGCAAAAGGTGCCCACCCAGCATGGCAACCGAAGGAACGGATTTCAGATCCCTGTTCTCCTTTAACCACACCAGCTGCTGCGCCAAAAGAAGGATGAAGGTCATCTTCACAATCTCCGCCGGCTGGATATTCACGGGAAAGCCGGGGATGTGGAGCCAGGCCAGGTTACCGTTACTCTCAAAACCCAGCGGCGTTTTCAAAAGCAGGATAAAGCCAATATTAAACGCCAGAAGCCACTTCCACTTCTTCACGACTTCCGTTAGATCCACCATGGATACCAGAAAGTAGAGCACTACACCGATGATGGCGGCGCCTCCCTGCACGATCACATAGCGGCGCGTCTCCATATAGTTGGTAGCGCTGGAAATCATTACAAGGCCGTAAACCGTGGCGGCGCAGCAAAGTCCCAGCAGTACCAGATCGGCCTGCCGGACAATATCAGCTATAAATTCTAATCTGCGTCGAAGCATATATTTTCCTCTGTTTCTTCTGTTTCTATGTCCTATAGTGTACCACAGGAACTTTTTTCTGTAAACATGGCCTTCCCCTTTTCTTTTGCTTTTTTCTGTGCTATAATATATTGATTTTGAAAAAGCGAGGTGTGTGGTTTGGAATATCTCTCCCACAGTGCCGCCGAGACAGAGGCTGTCGGTGAGGCACTGGCAAAGCGGCTGCACCGCGGCAGCGTAGTGGCCTACCGCGGCGGACTTGGCATGGGAAAAACCGCTTTTACACGGGGGCTTGCCCGCGGCTTAGGCTGCCGTGGTCGCGTCACCAGCCCCACCTTTACCATCGTCAACGAATATAACGGTACCATTCCCCTTTTCCACTTCGATATGTACCGTCTCGACAGTGCCGACGCCCTTTTTGACATCGGCTGGGACGACTATCTGGAGCGCGGCGGCGTATGCGCCGTGGAGTGGAGCGAAAATGTTGCCGATGCCCTGCCGGAGGACACCGTCTATGTGACCATTGAGCGGGACGGCTGCCATGATGACTGGCGAAAAATCCGCATTGAAGGAGACGAGGAAAAGTGAAGATTTTAGCCTTAGAGACTTCCGCTAAAAGCGTGAGCACGGCCATCAGTGAGAATGGCGTCATCCTTGCCAGTGCTTACCAGAACACCGGTCTGACCCACAGCCGCACCCTGATGCCGCTGGTGGACGGGATGCTTCGCTCGGCAGATTTGACCGGGCAGGACATGGATCTCATCGCCGTAGCCAACGGCCCCGGTTCCTTTACCGGGCTGCGCATCGGCGTCTCCGCCGCCAAGGGCCTTGCATGGACGCTGGACGTCCCCTGCTGCGGCGTCTCCACGCTGCTGGCTATGGCACAAAACCTGCGGCATATGGACACAGAGATCGTCTGCGCCATGGACGCTCGGCGCCAGCAGGTCTATAATGCCGTGTTCCGCGCCGAAAACGGCGTTCTGGAGCGGCGCTGCGAGGATCGTGCCATCTCTCTGGAAGAACTGTACGAGGAACTGAAAAACAGCGATGCACCGAAAATAATTGTTGGAGACGGTGCCAAGCTGTGCTATACTTATCTGTTGGAAAAGGGTCTCCCCTGCCGTCTGGCTCCGCCGCAGCTCATCATGCAAAACGCTTCTGGTGTCGCACTGGCAGCGCAGGAGCTTGCCGAAAACGATCAAACTGTCTCCGCCCGCGATCTTGTGCCGGTCTATCTCCGTCTCTCGCAGGCAGAGCGTGAGCGGCTTGCCAAGGGCTTGAAGATCACGGTAGATTGACCACCCCCCAAAAAGTATATCCCATGATTACTTATATCATTATAACAAAGGAGAAGAACCATGTTTAACGAGAAAGTGCACGTCATGGACCATCCCCTGGTGGCCCACAAGCTGTCTATCATGCGCGACAAGAACACCAGTGTCAAGGATTTCCGCGAGCTGGTCTCCGAGATCGGTATGCTCATCACCTATGAGGCTACCCGTGATCTTCCCATGACCACCAAGACGGTAGAAACGCCTCTTTGCACCGCTGAGATGCCCACTCTGGCCGGCAAGAAGTTCGCTGTTGTGCCCATCCTGCGTGCAGGTCTGGGTCTGGTGGAAGGCGTGCTGCGTCTGGTTCCCTCTGCTCGTGTGGGTCATATCGGTATGTACCGTGACGAGGAGACACTGGAGCCCCATGTTTACTTCTCCAAGATGCCTAAAGATGTCGCTGACCGTGACATCATCATTGTCGATCCCATGCTGGCTACCGGCGGCAGCGCTGTGGCTGCCATCGACGAGATGAAGAAGCGCGGCTGCAAGAACATCAAGCTGATGATCCTCGTGGCTGCTCCCGAGGGTATTCACTACGTGCAGGAGCATCATCCCGACGTGGATATCTACTGCGGCGCTGTGGATCAGGGCCTCAACGAGCACGGCTACATTGTCCCCGGTCTGGGCGATGCTGGTGATCGAATCTTCGGCACTAAGTAAGGAAATATACATCAAATAGGCGGTACAGCTGTACCGCCTATTTTTTGTTTGAGTCCTACAAATTTTTATTGCATTCCCTTTTGTTTTCGTGTACAATAACAATACAATCTAAGAATGGTAGCTGTAAGGAAGTGCCTCGCGCACGGGCTGCAACTATCACTCCGGCATTGCGCTCGAGTGTTTCAGACCCCCACAAGGGTTTGAAACACTTTTTGCTATCTGGAAAAGGAGGTTTTTCTATGTACCTTATTACGAACGGAAAGCTGATTACACGTGACGACAGCGCGCAGGGTTATTTTGAGCATGGCGCTGTAGCCTTTGAGGGCCGCCTGATTACCGAAGTGGGCGAGGAAGCCGCACTGCGCGCCAAGTACCCCGATGCCCAGATCATCGATGCCAAGGGCGGCGTCATCATGCCCGCCTTCATCAATGCACACACCCACATCTACTCCGCGCTGGCCCGCGGCCTGTCTATTGTGGGCAATAATCCCACCAACTTCTTCGAGGTGCTGGACGGTACATGGTGGGCTATTGACCGACATTTGACACTGGAAGGTACCCGTGCCAGTGCCAACGCTCTCTACATGGACTGCATCAAGCAGGGTGTCACCACCATTTTCGACCACCACGCCTCCTATGCCGAAATCCCCGGCTCCCTCTTTGAGATTGCCGAGAGTTCCAGGAAGTTCGGCCTGCGCAGCTGCCTTTGCTACGAGGTCTCCGACCGTGACGGCGAGGAGAAGTGCCTGCAGGCCATTCAGGAGAACGCCGACTTTATTTCCTACTGCGAGAAGGAGAAAGATCCCATGCTGGCAGCCATGTTCGGCGGCCACGCTCTCTTTACCATCTCCGACCAGACCTTCGAGCGCATGGTTGCTGCTAACAATGGCCGTACCGGCTTCCATATTCACGTCTCCGAGGGCATGAATGACGTCTATGACAGCCTCCAGAACTACGGACGCCGCCCGATCCAGCGTTTGCAGGATCACGGCATCCTGGGCGATAAGACCATCCTCGGTCACTGCATCCACGTAAACTCCGCCGAGATGGACATCATCAAGGAGACCGGCTCCATGGTGGTCAACAACCCTGAGTCCAACATGGGCAACGCCATCGGCATCTGCCCGGTACTGCAGCTCTACAAGAAGGGCATCCTGCTGGGTATGGGGACCGACGCCTATACCAACGATATGCTGGAGTCCATCAAGGTAGCTCTGTGCTCCCAGCGCTCCAATGCGTGCCTGCCCAACGTGGGTTGGTGCGAGGTGACGGATATGCTCTTCCGCAACAATGCCAAGATTGGTGCCAAGTACTTCCCCGAGCAGCTGGGCGTGCTGAAGGCTGGTGCCGCCGCCGACATCATTGTGATGGACTACAAGCCCTTCACTCCCTTCTCCGATGAGAACATCGACGGTCATATGCTCTTTGGCATGACCGGCCGCCAGTGCCAGACCACCATTGCTGCCGGTAAGATCCTCATGCAGGATCGTCAACTGGTGGGCATTGATGAAGAGGCAGAGAACGCTCACATTCTGGAGGCCTCCAAGAAGCTGTGGGGCAGCCTGAACAACCGTACTTATTGATCGCCAACACTGTGAAAGGAGCTTTCCTATGTCTGAAAAAATGTATCCTATTCCTTTCCGCTCTTTAGTCAACTGGGTCACCACCGAGTACGCCCAGTCCGGAAAGATTTTCGGTATCCATAAGTTCTACCACGCCGACGGCAAGAGTCTGCCCATCTTTGGTGAGCGCATCGAAACGCCTTTCGGCCCCGCCGCCGGCCCCAACAGCCAGCTGGCACAGAACATCATTGCCGCCTATGCAGCAGGCGCCCGTTTCTTCGAGGTCAAGACCGTGCAGAAGATGGACGGTGCGGAGCTGGCCGCCTGTGTCCCCCGCCCCTGCATCCTTGCCAACGACGAGGGCTACAACCAGGAGTGGTCCACCGAGCTCACTGTGCCTCAGGCTATGGATGAGTACATCAAGGCATGGTGCCTGTTGAAGGTTCTCAGCAAGGTCTACGGCTTCGGCGATCCAGACGGCTTCGTTTTCAATATGTCCGTGGGCTATGATCTGGAGGGCATCAAGGGTGAGAAGGTCGATACCTATATTGAAGGCATGAAGGACGCCCGTAAGACTGCCATTTGGGGTGAATGCCTCTCCGTCTTGAAGGAGTTCTTCCCCGATGAGTCCGACTACATCGACACCATCTCTCCCCATGTCTCCCGCAGCGTGACCCTCTCCACCCTCCACGGATGTCCCCCCGACGAGATCGAGCGTATCGCCTCGTATCTGCTGACGGAAAAGGGCCTGCACACCTTCGTCAAGTGCAACCCCACCATTCTGGGCTACGAGACGGCACGCCGCACGCTGGACTCCATGGGCTATGACTACATCGTCTTTGATGAACACCACTTCCAGGAGGATCTCCAGTGGAAGGATGCCGTCCCCATGTTCGAGCGTTTGCAGGCACTGGCCGACAAGCAGGGCTTAGAGTTCGGCTTAAAACTCTCCAACACCTTCCCGGTGGATACCACCCGCGGCGAGCTGCCCAACGACGAGATGTACATGTCCGGCCGCAGTCTCTATCCCCTGACCATTGAAATGTGCCACCGTATTTCCCGCCAGTTCGGCGGCAAGATGCGGATTTCCTTCGCCGGCGGCGCGGATTTCTTCAACTGCGATCAGCTGTTCTCTGCCGGAATCTGGCCCATCACTATGGCCACTACCATTCTCAAGAGCGG
>JAHHSH010000065.1 GCA_020025345.1 Oscillospiraceae bacterium
CAGACGGAGTTGGACTGGGTATACTTCAAGGTAATGAGAGCCACGATCATGTCGACCTTCGCACTCTCGGGCAGTTCCTTATTGTCGGTGACGATGTTCTCCAGCAAGCTGGCATCAATCTTGGAGTCGTTGTGACCCTGTGCAAAGGTCACGCCGAACACATCCTTGCACTCCTGTGCAGCGGGCACATAGGCGGGATCGATCTGCACCACATTGTAGTTGCCCTTCTTCTTGGTCTTGAGGATTTCCAGCGCCTCATCGGTGTAGCCGGGGGCAATGATGCCGTCGGACACCTCGCCCTTGAGATAGCGGGCGGTATCGGCGTCGCACACATCGGAGAGGGCCGCCCAGTCGCCGTAGGAGCACAGGCGGTCAGCGCCGCGGGCGCGGATATAGGCGCAGGCAATGGGGCTCAACTCCCCTTCTCCCTCCACAAAATACATCTTGCGATCCGTCTCACTCAGAGGCAGACCCACAGCGGCACCGGCGGGAGAAACGTGCTTAAAGGAAGCGGCGGCCGGCAGACCGGTGGCCTCCTTCAGCTCCTTGACCAGCTGCCAGGAGTTGAAAGCATCCAGGAAGTTGATATAGCCGGGGCGTCCGTTGAGCACCTGCACCGGCAGTTCAGAGCCGTCCTTCATGTAGATACGGGCAGGCTTCTGATTGGGATTGCAGCCGTATTTCAGTTCAAATTCCTTCATTTCACGCCTCCTGATGCTTATTGTAAATGGTCACCTTGCCGCCCACATTGGCGTAAAGTGCGACCTTATTGTCCTCATTGAGGGCAGCCCAGACCTCGTCGGCCTCGGGCATGGAAACCTCCATAGGCTCGCCTGCAAACGTGGGCAGCGGATTGCCGTCGCCCTGATAGGTGCTGATGAAGTAGCCCTTGCCCTCTTCACAGCCCTCATAGCAGAAGAACTCGCGGAGACATTTGCCGTCCTTCTCCTTGAGAATGGACATCTCAAAGCTACCGTCATCGCGGAGGAAGGCGGAAATGCGGGGCGTATAGTTGGGGAAGTCCGGCTCATATTCCCGGGTCATAAGGCCCTTGCGGAAGTCGCCAAAATCCCGAATAGTATCGGTCTGGTCACCGTTGGTGACGATCAAGCCCTCCGCCACGCGGCGGACAGGGTGATAGATGATGAGGCTGGGATCCTCCAGCTTGGAGGGATCGTAGGCCTTGGTACGGATGCCGTCCTCCGTCTCCTCGAAGATACGGTTACGGCTGTTCTCGCTGCGGCCCATGATGAAATAGTAAACACGATCCTTACCCACCACGATACCGCGGCCGGGATAGGAGGTCTCTTTCAGAAATGTCAGCAGATCTCTCATTGTTCCATCTCCTTTGCAACTTTCTCAATAGCGCGGGGCAGCAAGATCCACTCCGCTTCCTCCATGACACGGCGCTGCAGCGTCTCCGGAGTATCCTCCGGCAGCACATCCACTGCCTTCTGGTAGACGATTTCTCCGCCATCCGGCACTTCATTAACGAAATGTACTGTAGCGCCAGTTACCTTTACACCCTTTGCAAGAGCAGCCTCATGGACGTGCAGGCCATACATTCCCTTGCCACAGAAGGACGGGATCAGAGACGGATGCACATTGAGGATCCGGCGATCCCACCGGGCGGTAAATTCCGCCGAGAGGATACGCATATAGCCGGCCAGCACGATCAGCTGAATACCGTGCTCCTCCAGCGCTTTCTCGATCTCCGCCTCCTCGCGCAGTACCAGTGTAGGTACACCGTACTTTTCAGCACGGCACAGCGCATAGGCGTCGGCGCGGCTGGAGATCACCAGCGATACCTCCGCCGAGCGGATCACACTTCCCTGCGCGTCTAAAATCGCCTGCAGGTTCGTACCGCCGCCGGAGACGAACACCGCCGTCTTTACCATAGTCTGACCCCCTCGCCGCTCTCGCAGACACCCAGCACATAGGCATCCGGCACGGCGGCGAGTGCCGCGTCCACATCCTCCTTGGGAACGACCACCATCATGCCAACGCCCATATTATAGGTGTTGTACATATCACGCTCCGGCACGTTGCCGGCCTCGGCGATCTTGCGGAAGATGTCGGGCACGCGAACATCGCTCTTGCGGATGGCGGCGCAGATGCCGTCAGGCAGAGCACGGGGAATATTCTCATAAAAACCGCCGCCGGTGATGTGGGCGCAGGCCTTGATCTTTGCAACCTCTGCCATCGCCTGTACATCCTTCACATAGATGCGGGTGGGCACCAGCAGCTCCTTGCCCAGCTCCCCGGCCAGCTGCTCCTCGGTGAACACCTTGCGCACCAGAGAGAAGCCGTTGGAATGGACACCGGTAGAGGGCAGTGCAATGAGCACATCACCCTCGGTAATGGTGTCGGGGCGGAACATCTTCTCACGATCCACCACGCCTACAGCAAAGCCGGCCAGATCGTACTCCTCCTCCGGCATCATGCCGGGGTGCTCGGCCGTCTCGCCGCCGATAAGGGCGGCACCGGACTGGACACAGCCCTCGGCGACACCGCCGACGATCTCAGCGATACGCTCCGGCACATTCTTGCCGCAAGCGATATAGTCCAGGAAAAAGAGGGGCTGCGCACCGCAGCAAATAATATCGTTCACGCACATAGCCACGCAGTCGATACCGATGGTATCGTGCTTATCCTGCAGGAAAGCGATCTTCAGCTTGGTACCTACGCCGTCGGTGCCGGAGACCAGGATCGGCTCCTTCATCCCCTGCAGCTGGGGCAGAAACAGGCCACCGAAACCGCCGATGCTGTCAATGGCACCGGCTGTCTTGGTCCGTGCAACGTGCTTTTTCATCAATTCTACCGAGCGGTAGCCAGCAGTAATATCCACGCCTGCGGCGGCATAGGAAGCGGAGAAGCTCTTGCTCATGGTTCTCTTCCTTTCTTTATCCCAAAATTCTTATTTCTTACCTGTCCAGCAATAAGTGCACAGGCATTCCTTATCAATATTAATGGCCTCCAGAAGTCCCTCAAGGCTCTGGAATCCCATGGAGTCAAAGCCAAATCTCTCGCAGATGGCCTCCAGCAAACGCTGGCCGCGCTCCGTGTTGCGGTCGGTATACTCGTCAATGTGGCGGATACCCTCCTGCCCTTCCAGCTCCAGCACGATGCGGCGCACCAGCAGATCCATTTCGGACTTATTGCGGGAGAAGTTCAGATAGGGGCAGCTATAGGCCAAGGGCGGGCAGGCGCAGCGCATATGTACCTCTTTGGCACCGTTCTGGTAGAGGAAGTCCACCGTCTCACCCAACTGTGTGCCGCGGACAATGGAGTCGTCCACCAGCAGCAGCTTCTTGTCCCGGATCAGCTCCGGCACAGGGATCTGCTTCATCTCTGCCACCTGGCTGCGTGCCTTCTGACCGCCGGTCATGAAAGAACGAGACCATGTGGGCGTATACTTCACAAAGGGCCGGGCAAAAGACTTGCCACTGCGGTTGGCATAGCCGATGGCGTGGGGAATACCGGAGTCCGGCATGCCCGCCACAATATCTACATCAGGCATCGTCCCGGCATCCATCTCATCCTGCGCCATGATCTCACCGTTACGGCAGCGCATGACCTCCACATTGGAGCCCTCATAGTTGGAGTTGGGGTAGCCGTAATAGCTCCACAAAAAGCCGCAGATGCGCATTTTATCTCCGGCAGGAGCCAGCGTCTTGTAACCGTTGCGGGTTACCTCCACGATCTCCTGCGGGCCCAGCTCATAGGCATCGTTATAGCCCAGCTTGTGATAGGCAAAAGACTCGAAGGAGACGCAGCAGCCTTCCTCGCTCTGTCCCACCAGCACCGGCAGACGGCCCAGTTTATCACGGGCGGCAATGATACGATCCTCCTGCAAAATGAGGATGGTACAAGAGCCCTTGATCACATCCTGCGCGTGGCGGATGCCCTCCACCAGAGAATCTTTCTGGTTAATGAGGGCGGCGGTCAGTTCCGTGGAATTGATCTCGCCGCTGCTCATGGCCATGAACTGATGGCCATGATCGGAGAAATACTGTCCCACCAGTTCCTCGGCATTATTGATGATGCCTACAGTAGTGATGGCGTAAAGCCCCAGATGAGAGCGCACCAGCAGGGGCTGAGGATCGCTGTCACTGATACAGCCGATACCGCTCCAACCGGAGAACTCGTCCAAATCTTTGGCAAACTTCGTACGGAAAGGGGTACTTTCAATATTATGGATCTGGCGATGATAGCCGTTTTTCTTGTCGTAGACCACCATGCCGCCGCGGCGGGTACCCAGATGGGAATGATAGTCAACACCGAAAAAGAGATCCGTAGCGATATCGCGGTTCGAAACCGCTCCGAAAAATCCTCCCATTACGCAAAGAACAGCTCGGAGAGCGTCATGGGATCGATGTAGGAACCGTTCTTATAGACGCGCATATTGCCGGAAGCCACTTCGTCGATCAGCATCACGTTGCCGTCGGCATCGTAACCAAACTCGAACTTGATGTCGTAGAGATCCAGGCCCTTCTCCTTCAGATCATCGGCCACGATCTTGGTGATCTTCTGGGTCATGTCCTTGATGTCCTCATACTGGCTGTCGCTCATTACGCCCAGTGCCACCAGAGCATCCTTGGTGACCAGAGGATCGCCCAGAGCGTCGTTCTTGAAAGTGGTCTCCACATAGGCGGGCAGATCAGCACCCTCTTCGATATAATCACCATAGCGGCGCAGGAAGCTGCCCACGGCCTTGTAACGGCAGATGACTTCCAGACCATGACCGAACACCTTAGCGGGCAGAACCTCCATGGTGGTGTCGTTCAGGTTTGCGGAAATGTAGTGAGTCTTGATGCCGGCGGCGTTGATCTTCTCGAAGAAGTAGATAGACATACGCAGGTTCACATCGCCCACGCCGTCAATGGTCAGGCCCACAGCGTTCTCACCGGGATCGAACTTGCCGTCCTTGCCGGTGCAGTCATCCTTAAACTTCAAAAGGCAGTTGCCGTTTTCCAAGCTATAAACATTCTTGGTCTTACCAGTGTAAATCAGTTCCATGTCACATTTCTCCTTATATTATAATTATAATTTTATTGACTTAGTGAAATTTGGCCCGCAGCTCAGCGTCCTTAGCGAGGACGGCCTGCTTCTCTTTTTCACGGGCGGCTACCAGCTTGTCCGCCAACGCCGGATCACCCAGTGCCAGAATCTCTACAGCCAGCAGTGCTGCGTTCTTTGCCCCGTCAATGGCCACCGTAGCCACCGGAATACCGGAAGGCATCATCACGGTAGACAAGAGGGCATCCATACCGTCCAGATTTGTGGACTTACAAGGGATACCGATCACCGGCAGCGTAGTGTTAGCTGCCACGGCACCGGCCAGATGCGCTGCCATACCAGCAGCGGCAATCAGCACGGAAAAACCGTTCTCCTTAGCGGTAGCCGCAAAATCACGGGCTTCCTCCGGGCAACGGTGAGCGGAGAGAACGCGAACTTCAAAGGGCACTCCATACTCCTGCAGTACACCGATGGCCTTCTCCACCACCGGCAGATCGCTGGCACTGCCCATCACGATTCCTACTTTCATTTTCATACCTCCTATATCTGCTCATGAAAAAAGGGCAGACTGCTCCTCCACCTTAGAAGATCAGTCTGCCCAGGCGGTCGGCGTTCCTCTGCGCAGTTCCCATGTGGTCTTCCACTTCCGCCAGTAGCTGCGCAGGTTTTTGTTAATTCTATTATAATCTCCCTTTTTTTCAACGTCAATCCGTAACCTGCCTTCCTGCTATAGCAGCTTTTGATAGCAGCGTTCAGTTTCATTTATGAAACACTCTCCTTTTTGGCTCCGTGGTGGAAACTGTCAAAAAAAGCCCTATAATTCGCAGAAATATTCTGTGCTTTTGGGTGTTGTTCTGCAAGCAAATGCATGATATACTAAGCAAAATACAACCGTTAATGTTGGCATTTCTGGTTTTGACAAGCACAAAACAGGAAGTGTCTTTTTTTAAAAGTTTTTTGTGAGGTGTTGTGTTATGGCTTATTTTTTCTCCGAACCGTCCCATACCTTTAACGAGTACCTTCTGGTACCCGGCTACTCTTCCAGTGAGTGCGTCCCGGCGGCCGTCTCTCTGGAAACGCCTTTGGTGCGCTATCGCAAGGGTGAAACACCCGCCATCTCCTTGAAGATCCCCATGATCTCCGCCATCATGCAGTCCGTTTCCGGCGAGAAGCTGGCTGTGGCACTGGCTCGCGAGGGCGGCGTTTCCTTTATCTACGGCTCCCAGAGCATTGAAGATGAGGCTGCCATGGTAGCAAGAGTCAAGGGCTGCAAGGCCGGTTTTGTGGAGAGCAACTCCAACATCACCCCCGATAAGACCCTGGCCGACATTCTGGAGCTCAAGGAGCAGACCGGTCACTCCACCGTGGCTGTCACCCACGACGGCACCCCTCACGGCAAGCTGCTGGGCATTGTCACCGGCCGTGATTACCGCGTGACCCGCATGGATCCCAATGTAAAGGTATCTACCTTTATGACCCCTCTGGAAAAGCTGATTACCGCTCCCGATGGCACCTCTTTGAAGGTCGCCAATGATATTATCTGGGATCACAAGCTGAACTCCCTGCCCATTCTGGACGAGAACGGCTGCCTGGTCTCCTTTGTTTTCCGTAAGGACTACGAAAACCACAAGAGCAATCCTCTGGAAATGCTGGACGCCCATAAGCGCTATGTTGTTGGTGCCGGCATCAATACCCGCGACTATGCCGAGCGTGTGCCCGCTCTGCTGGAGGCCGGCGCAGACGTGCTGTGCATCGACTCCTCCGAGGGTTTCTCCGAGTGGCAGAAGCTGACCATCGACTGGATCCGCGAGCACTACGGCGAGAACGTCAAGGTGGGCGCCGGTAATGTAGTCGATCGCGAGGGCTTCCGCTTCCTGGCTGACTGCGGCGCCGACTTTATTAAGGTAGGTATCGGCGGCGGCTCCATCTGCATCACCCGCGAGACCAAGGGTATCGGCCGTGGACAGGCTACTGCCCTCATCGAGGTCTGCAAGGCCCGTGATGAGTACTTCGAGGAGACCGGTGTGTATGTACCTGTCTGCTCCGACGGCGGTATCGTCTATGACCACCACATCACGCTGGCTCTGGCTATGGGTGCCGACTTCGTGATGCTTGGCCGCTACTTCGCACGCTTTGATGAGAGCCCCACGGCTAAAGTCAATGTGGGCGGCAATATCATGAAGGAGTACTGGGGCGAGGGCTCCAACCGTGCCCGCAACTGGCAGCGCTATGACATGGGCGGCGCCAAGAAGCTCTCCTTTGAAGAGGGCGTGGACTCCTATGTCCCCTATGCCGGTCATCTGGCCGACGGCGTGGCTACTACCCTGGCCAAGGTGCGCTCCACCATGTGCAACTGCGGTGCACTCACCATTCCCGAGCTGCAGCAGAAGGCTCGCCTGACGCTGGTTTCCTCCGTTTCCATCGTGGAGGGCGGCGCACACGACGTGGTGCTGCATGCCACCAACAAGGAAGTCTGATTCCTTCCATCAATAGCAAAAGACCGGTTCTGGAAACCAGAACCGGTCTTTTTATTTTATTTCTGTATTTATTCCGCCTCGTCCTCCAGAGCCTCAATGAGGAAGCTGACAGGCCGAAAGCCATCATTGCAGGAGATCATCGCCGAGCGGGGATCTTTCATCCAGCCATCATAGAAGTTTCCGCCGCCGTGGCTCAGCGCCAGCACAAAGGGAGACATACTGTCCCATGCGCTGCGGCATAGTCCCTCCGGCTGTTCCCAGCCGTTGGCAATAAAAACCTGGCCCTCTTCCAGATCGCAGGCGTGTTCTATCGGATTTTCATATTGCTGTGACAAATCCGGATAAGACGCCTTGCGCATCACCGTGATCCGGCATTTCTTCACGCCTTACACCTCCGGCTGCTCCAGACTTTCATCCAGCGCCTGCAGTTGTGCCTCCATTGCGTCAAAGGCGTCAAAATCCGCCGCGGCCACCGTCTGCTGTGCCTGCAGCAGCTTTTCAGCAAACTGCTGACTCAAAGCGGCGTACTGCTGACGGGTCTGCTCACACCAAGCGCGCTGCGTAGCCATGATTTCCCGCAGCTGTGCAATCGCCTCTGCACGAAACTCCTCCGTTCTGCGGTGGGCACTGATCTCAATCTCGGCAATGTGATCCTTCATCGCCAGATACTCTTCCGCCTGCACACGCAGCACAGCATTTTCCTTTTCCAGCTCCTGCCGCTTCTGCTCGCTCTCAGCCAAATTCTCCGACAGTGCCGATGCCTGCAGGGCCTTTTCGGTCTTTTCCGCAGACTCCGCACGCAGCTGCTGCAGTTCGCTGTCCATGGTCTCATTCTGCTGTTCCAGGGATGCATTTTCCGTCTCCAGCGCTTCAATCCTCTCCCGGTTCTCTCTGGCAGTTTTCTCAATAAATGCAATCACATCCTGCCGGTCAAAACCGCCGAACAGACACGTTTTAAAATTGGCGCTCATAGACTTCCCCTCCGCACTTTTCCTTTGATACTATTATTTTAAGATAGCACAATTTAAGGTTTTTTACAAGTGGAAGAATTTTTTTGAAAATTTTTGGATTTTTTTAAAATTACCTCTTGCATTTTGTCGGAAAGCGTGTTAATATAATTAAGCTGTCTGTGAGACAGACAAACAAGCGCCGTTAGCTCAGCTGGATA
>JAHHSH010000066.1 GCA_020025345.1 Oscillospiraceae bacterium
GCCAAAATCGGTGATTGCAATATCACCCGAAAAATCCTAAAGCCAAAACGGCTTTAGGATTTTTTTGTTCCCTTTTTTAGCCGAAGTTCTGGAATTCCCACCGCCAAAAAAAGTAGTGTCCCTCCCCTTCTCAAACGAGATCCCTGTAAATTTTAACGGAAGTATAACGCACAAGTTTCTCCTGCAGCACGGCACATATCAACGCCTTGACACGCCACCTTTTTTCCGATACAATAAGACAAATTTCTGGAAAGATAAGGATGGTGATGGTATTCATGGACAGTTCGGGTAGTGACGGTTGTACCCCTTGTCATATAGCTTGGTTTGCTTGTGACCTGCTTATGCCCATTTTGCGGGAATAAGTATGTCAATTGATTCTTTTCTGTGCAAACCATTCTATATTTATAAGGAGTTTACTTTATGCTGAATAGTATCGTTGCTATGATCGTATGCGTTATTTTATCTGCCTACTTTTCCGCTACGGAAACCGCTTTTTCGTCTTTAAATAAGACCCGCATCAAAGCGCTGGCCGAAGCCGGAAACCGCAAAGCAGTGCTACCGCTTGCATTGTCTGGAAATTATGATCGCTTGATCTCCACCATTCTCATCGGAAACAATATTGTCAATATTGCCGTGGCTTCTATTGGTACGCTGCTGTTTGTGAAGCTGCTTGACCCGGAAGTGGGCGCGTCGGTGGCCACTGTTGTGGTTACCATCGTCGTTCTCATCTTCGGTGAAATCACGCCCAAAAGCATCGCCAAAGATCATCCCGAAAAATTCGCCATGTTCTCGGCGCCGCTGCTGCGCGTTCTGATTTACATTCTGATGCCTCTGAATTTCTTATTTGAGCATTGGAAGAGATTTGTCGGAAAGCTGTTTCGCGTAAGGGAAGACAGCAAGATGTCCCAGGAGGAGCTGCTGATGCTGCTCAGCGAGGTGCAGGAAGAGGGTTGTATTGACGAAAGCGAAGGAGAGCTTCTGAAAAATGCCGTGGAATTCGGCGAATTGGAAGCGCAGGATATTCTCACGCACCGGGTAGATCTGGAAGGGATCGAGCTCCATGCATCCAAAGAAGAAATCGCTCAGCGCTTCAAAGATTCCCACCACTCCCGTCTGCTGGTCTATGAGGAAACCATCGACAAAATCGTCGGTATTCTGCATCTGAAGGATTTCTATATAGGCACCGGCATTACCTCTGCGGAAGTGGCAGACATCATGTCCGCCCCCGTCTTTGTGTATCAAACCGAAAAAATCGATGCGCTGCTGCAAAAAATGCGCTCCGCCAGAACACATCTCGTTATTGTAATCGACGAATACGGTGGTGTTTCGGGTATCGTGACCATGGAAGATATTCTGGAAGAGCTGGTGGGCGATATCTGGGATGAACACGATGAGATCCAAGAGGCGATCCAGCAAACCGGAGAACATATCTACACTGTAGACTGCGGTATCTCTCTGGCAGATTTCTGTGATTATTTCCATGTCAAAACCAATTCTGACTGTGTTTCTCTTGGTGGATGGATCATGCAGTATATGGACTGCATACCGAATGAGGGAGATCAGTTCGACTTTGAAAACCTGACCATCACCATTGCCCAAATCAACGATCATCGCATCGTGCGTGTGTATATTGAGGTTAAGGACACTACTTTTGCAACAAAGTAAAACCAAAACCTCCTTTATAAATTTCCCCGCTAAACCACAAACAACCGGCATCCTCTTACACATTAAAAGAAAGTGGGTATCTCCTATGAGCAAAATGAAACAAACAATTCTCTGCGCTCTGTCCCTTGTCTGCGTGCTGGCCGTTCTTGCAGGCTGCAATGTCCGCACCTCCATGGCCTACACCTTCTCCATTGATAACGGCGACTCCATCAAGATATCTCTGGATACCAGCGACGATTACAAACTCACCTCGGACGTTCCTTTTGACATCACCCGCGACGGCGAAACCGTCTCCCGCGGTGTTTTCATCCACAGCGTTGCCTATGTCGAATATGCCAATGTTGCCCATAACGGCGAGAACGTCCAGTTCCTCGACTCCGGCAATAAGGACGGAAACGAGTATGTCTTTTGGAAATACAACGACGCGCAGGATGACGAAAACGCGGAATACAACTACGCCATTTTGATCAAGGATTCCCATACCGGCATTATCCTCAGCAACGTCACCTCGGAGGAGTCTGCCAAAGAATGCTTCAGCAGATTGACCTTCTCCGTTGAAAACTAAGATTTGCCCACGGTCTATGCATCCGCGGTCTATGTCCCCAATCTTCAAAAGCAGCTCTCAAAAGAGAGCTGCTTTTTTGTCCTCTCTCCCCGCTTTTCGCTGAAAATATCGGCCGCAAATTCTAACAAAAGTATTACATTTTCGTCACTTTTCCTTTTTTATGTTGAAATTTATCTCCGTCCGTGCTATGTTAAGAAGCAGTTAATCTTATTTATCAAACACTTCCGCCGCACTGCGGCTGCGATTGAACAGGGAACATGTCATGAAACCTTTTTCCTTTCTTTTGGAGAACTTCTTCACCCACAAAGATTTCCTGCCACCGGCCGATCAGATGCCGGGCACACTTTTTACCCCTTTGCACTTCGTCTTTGCCTCCATTTTGCTGATTCTTGTTATCTCCAGCGCCATCTATGTGGCAAAGCATCCACGCATCATTCGCCCCGTATTCACCGCGCTGTGGATCATACTGGTGGTACTGGAGGTGGTGATCGTCACCTGGGAGAGCCTCAGTGCCCGAAACCCCAGTTTTGACTTTCAAACCAATCTCTCCCTCTACCCCTGCAGTATTTTCATGTTCGTGATGCCTTTTGCCATCTGGGGACGCGGCTTCTGGAAGGACGTGGCCTGCGGCTATGTATTTACGCTGGGACTTTTGGGCTCGGCCATCAATTTCTTCTATCCGGCCATTCGCCTCTCGGAATACTCCTGCATCTCCTTTGCAGGCTTCCACACCTATTTCTATCACGGGGCCATGCTCTTCACCTTTTTGGTGATGCTCCTGTCCCACTATTACTCCTATCACGCTGAACACTGGTGGGATCTCTTTACCCCCTGTATCGCGTCCCTGCTGGTATCCATCCCCGCCAACATCATCAACTATTCCCCCATCCACGCCGATTATATGTTCTTCCGTGGACACTTCCCCCTGCTGATGGCCCTGTTCCCTAACGCTCCGGACTGGGCCGTGACGGTCGTGCTCTACGGCCTCTACATCTTCATCCCTGCCCTCTTCTTTTTACCGTCCTATCTGGTACACCTGCGGCAGAGAAAGTACGAAACTGTATTCGCATAAGCATAAAATCCACATAGTAAGACCCCGCTGCGACACATCGCAGCGGGGCCTTTTTGCTATTTCTGCCGTTATTCGTTGGCCAGCTGTTCCAGCCGTTTCCGGTCGGTGATCTCCACCGTGCCGCGCGTCAGCCGCACCCAGCCCTCATTCTGGAAGTAGCGCAGCATCCGGGTCACCACCTCACGGGCAGAGCCCATATGCTTGCCGATGGTCTCATGGGTCACCTTGAGGATCTCACTGCCCTCCAGTGCTGTCTCCTCCAGCAAAAAGGATGCCAGCCGTTTATCAAAACTTTTCCACATGATCTGCTCGATGAGCCACATAACCTCGGAAAATCGAGCTGCCATGATCTCATTGGTATAGTTCGCCACCGGGGCGGACTCCTCCATTACGGACTTATATACATCCGGCGGAATCACCCAGAATTCGGTGTCCTTCTCCGTCTCAATGGTGATGTCAAACTGGATGCTCCGCATGATGCAGGACGCGGAAAAAAGACAGATATCCATCTCAAACAGCCGATAAAGCGTGATCTCCCGTCCCTCATCCGACAGCATATAGGCCCGCAGCTGCCCGGAGTGGATCAGCAAAAGTCCCACGCAGTCCAGCGAACCATTGTGGATCACTGTCCCTTTGGGCACCTTGCGGTACATGGCCGAATCCTCAATCTTACGCTGCTGTTCCGGCGTCAACTGCTTCCAAATCGGAAAATATTCTGCAATAGCACTCATCGTGGCAGCCCCCCTTTTCCCTTGCAGTATAAAATAATCTTCCTCCAATGTCAATAAAGTATTTGACATATGCCAATAATAGGGATATACTACAGTTGAAAACGGCATATGTCATAAATAAAAAGGAGGTGTGTACGTTGCCAAGACCGAGAAAGTGCCGCCGTGTGTGCCGAATGCCGGACAACACAGCGTTTATGCCTGTCAACGGTGGGCAAGAGGATCGCACCGTGGTTTTGACAGTGGACGAGTACGAGGCACTGCGCCTCATTGATAAGGTAGGACTCTCGCAGGAGGAGTGCGGCAGCTACATGAGCATCGCCCGCACCACCGTACAGCAGATCTATACCGTGGCCCGCAAGAAGGTGGCCGATGCACTGGTGGACGGACTGCCCCTGCGCATCGAGGGCGGCGACTATCAGTTATGTGAAGAGCAGGCGGAAAACTGCGGCTGTGGTCACTGCCGGAGAAACCGACAAAAGAAAACGGAACAGGAGGCTACAAAATGAAAATTGCAATTCCCTTAGACGAGAATAAAAAAGATGTGTGCGTCACCTTTGGACGCGCCCCCTACTTCCTCTTTGCCCAGGACGGCAAGCAGGAGATTCTGGAGAATCCGGCAGCCCAGGCACAGGGCGGCGCCGGGATCAAGGCGGCACAGTTCCTCGTGGATCAGGACGCTGAAGTGCTCCTGACCGTCCGCTGCGGTCAGAACGCCAACGAGGTTTTCCAGGCCGCCGGTTTGAAAGTCTACCAGACGCAGGGCACGGATGCACTGGAGAACGTGTCCGCCTTTACGGAGGGGAAACTTGCGGAACTGACCCACTTCCACGCAGGTTTCCAAGGCATCCAATGAGGCTGGCCGTACTCAGCGGCAAGGGCGGCGCAGGCAAGACGCTGCTGGCAGTCAATCTGGCGGCGGCTGCCGGGCGCGCCGCCTATGTGGACTGCGATGTGGAGGAACCTAACGGCCGTCTCTTTTTGAAGCCGGAGGATGTTTCCACCCAGCCCGTCCACACGCTTCTCCCCGCTTTCGATCAGGAGAAGTGCAACGGCTGCCGCAAATGTGTGGATTTCTGCCGCTTTAATGCCCTCATCTATATCCGCCAGACGCCCAAGGTCTTTTCCGAGGTGTGCCACAGCTGCGGTGGGTGCCAGCTGGTCTGTCCCACCGGGGCGATCCGGGAAGAGCCGCGCAGCGTGGGGCATCTGGAGCTGGGTCACCGGGGCGATTTACAGGTCGTGACCGGTATTCTCGATCCCGGCGAGGCATCCGGTGTGCCGGTGATCTCCGCAGCACTGGAGAGCGTTCGGGATTTTGATGGGCTCACCGTGGTGGACTGTCCCCCCGGCAGCGCCTGTTCTGTGATGGAGAGCGTGCAGGAGGCGGACTATTGCCTGCTGGTAGCAGAGCCGACTGCCTTCGGTTTCCACAATTTCCGCATGGTCTATGAGCTATGTTCCCTGCTTGGGAAAAATTGCGGCGTAGTTATCAACAAGATGGATGCGCCCTATGAGCCCCTGGAAGTTTTCTGCCGGGAGCACGATCTCCCGATCCTCGCCCGCATTCCCTACGACCCCCACGCAGCCGCTCTGGCGGCGCAGGGGCAGCTGCTCTATGAAGCAGACGCAGGGATGGCACAGCAATTCCGGCAGATTCTCGCAGAGATTGGAGGTGTCCGTCAATGAAAAAGCTACTCCTACTCAGCGGCAAGGGCGGCACCGGCAAGACAACCACAGCGGCGGCTTTCCTGCGCTTTGCCAAGGCAAAGGCAGCCGCTGACTGCGATGTAGACGCCCCCAACCTCCACCTTGTGACTGATCTTTCCCCGCAGCCGGAAATCACCGACTTTTTGGGCGGCGACAAGGCTGTAATCGATTCCGCGAAGTGCGTGGGCTGCGGCCTGTGCGCCGAGAAGTGCCGCTTCAACGCTCTGGAAAAAGACGGTCGCCACTATCGGGTCAACGAATTTGCCTGCGAGGGCTGCGGCGTGTGCGCCTATGTCTGCCCCCAACAGGCTGTGACACTCCACGAGGATGTGGCCGGGGAACAGCGGCTCTATCGCAGTGATACCTCTGTCTTTTCCACAGCCACGTTGAAAATGGGCCGGGGCAACTCCGGCAAGCTGGTGACCAACGTGAAGCTGGCCATGGCGCAGAAGGCGCCGGAATGTCCGCTGGCCATCATCGACGGCTCCCCCGGCATCGGCTGTCCCGTGATTGCCTCCCTCAGCGGCGTGGATCTGGCGCTGATCGTGGCAGAGCCTTCCCTCTCCGGCATCAGCGATCTTACGCGGCTGGTGCGCTCGGCGTCCATCTTCCGCACCGGTGTGGCGGTATGTGTCAACAAGTGGGACGCAAGTCCTGCCAATACGGCGGCCATTGAGGACTTCTGCCGCGAGAACAACATCCCCTTTGTGGGAAGGGTTCCCTATGACAAGAGCGCCTCTGCCGCCATCAACGAGGGCAAAAGCCTTGCCGACATCGACTGTCCGGCACGGGACGCCCTCTATGCAATATTCGTAAAAACGAGCGAACTGCTCGGCTTATAAAAAGGAGATTATTACTATGAAAATCGTTGTAGCTGCTATGGGCAACATGGTTGCCGGTCACTTTGGCCACTGTGAAAACTTCATCTTCTTCGACACGGAGAACGGCAAGATCACCGCGCAGAACGTGGTTCCCAACCCCGGTCACAGACCCGGTTTCCTGCCCAACTTCCTGGCTGACCGTGGTGCACAGGTCATCGTTTCCGGTGGTATGGGCGGCGGCGCTGTGGATATTTTCAACGAGCGCGGCGTGGAAGTCGTTGTGGGCGCACAGGGCGATGCCCGTGCCGCTGTGGAGGCCTATCTCCGCGGCGAGCTGATCTCCACCGGCGAGGTCTGCCACGAGCATCAGCACGAAAACGAGTGCCACGAGTAAGCACTCACTTCAACACAGGCAAAAATACCCGCGCAGAGAATCTCTGCGCGGGTATTTTTTTATTTTTTCTTCTGCCGCTGCTCCACGATGTGCAGAACCGCGGGGTACAGCACACCGGACACCACCCAAACGACCCAACTGATCTCCCAGTTGCCGCTTAGGAAACTATAGCCGAGGTAGATTGCTGTCACAATGGGCCAATAGAGTGTATTCACCCGTTTTCCCGCCCGGGTGTAGTCTCCCTCCTGCAGCAGCATCTGGTAGCTGCCCCAGATGACACCCACACGGATAAAGAGCACCACAGCGATGGCCACAAGGAGGAACATACACGCCACCATGGCAACCACCAGCAGATCGTTCTCCTCATTGATGATCATGACTCCAAACAGCGGAACAACACTCAAAATGCACAGCACCACACCGATGATATTATTCCGCATATAGCGAGCCTGAAACGCTTCCTTCCGTGCATCGACCATACCACGAACACCATATTCCGTTTCAAAAAATTCCTTCTCCAGATAGCTGTAGGCAGAGGTCTTACTGCCGCAGAAGAGGAAGATCGCCACAGCAACAGCCACCTGTACAAAAAGCAGGATGCTTCCCATGCCGGCAGCCAAATTCTCCGAAATACCATACCGAGGAATCTCCGATATCGCCGCCAACAAAAGCAGCGCCACAGGCGATGTAATGCACAAAAACACCCCCCATGCGATGGGGTTCGCAGTTCCCGCCTTGGCGGTCAAAAACTTGTTGGCCTCCTCCATGGAGACACGGCGCACTGAAGAAGGCTCCTCCACCGCTTCCGCTATGCCCGCACTGCCCAGTTCATCTTTCAACAGGTAGTCCGTACTGACACCGAACAGCGCTGAAAGCCGCACGATCTTCTCCAGATCCGGGATGGTCTGTGCTCCCTCCCATTTAGATACAGATTGCCGGGAAACATGCATCTGCTCCGCCAGTTCCTCTTGGGACCATCCACTCTTCTTGCGCAGCTGGATTAGTTTATCTGCAAAAATCATCGTATTCTCTCCTTTGGGCTTCTTGATTGTGGCTTCAGTTTAGCAGAAACACGCCGCGGGCGCCATAACTTTCCACTGTACAATCTGTCACCCGTGGGTTGCATTTCCCCATTTTGCCTGTTGCATGTCCCTTTTGATTCCCAGATCACGATATAAAGAAGGGTGTAACTCTCGTCACACCCTTCTCTTGTCATCACTTTTATTTCAGCGTACTACCGGCATTGAACATGGTGGTGTTGTAGAGGAAGAGCACATCCGCGTCGGTGAAATCCACATTCTGACTCACCAAGGCGGAGGTAATATACCGAAGATCCACCACTGTTACCTTACTGTATCCCGAGAGCAGGAGCGGCGCGATACTGCTGCCGAAGCTGTCCCGGAACAAAATCAGATGGCGATTACTTTCGGCGTGAGGATTTTCCAGCGTCAACAGCGCTTCGGCGCCGGAGAGATACACATCGTAGGGGTCCATCCCCTCAAAATCCTCCCAAGTATAGACGCTCTTCATAGCCGGGTGCTCCAGGCTGG
>JAHHSH010000067.1 GCA_020025345.1 Oscillospiraceae bacterium
TTGTGGCCGGCGCGCCGCCGCGCATCCGCCGCAGGAGTGCCGGATCTGCCATCAGCCCCCGGCCCACCATCAGGGCATCCACCGCCGGATACTGCGTCGCAATGTCTCGGGCATCCTCCGGGGTAAAGATATCTCCGTTATAGGTAACAGGCCACTTTCCCGCAGCCAGCGTCTCTCCCAGCAACTCCCGATGGGCATGACCCTTATAAAATTCCTTTTGTACACGGGGATGGACGATCAACTCACAGATTGGATAGCGGCTGTAGATTTCCAAGAGCCGGGGCCACTCCTCCACACTGTTCTTCCCCACCCGCGTCTTGATGGACAGGCACAAATCCCCGGGCAGCCCGGCAAAAATCTCGTCCAACATAGCCGTTAGCGCCACAGGATCACTGAGCGCTCCTGCTCCCTTGCGCTTGGCTGTCACCGTGCCGGCAGGGCACCCCAAATTGAAATTGATCTCCCGATAGCCCATATTGTACATCTCGCGAGCCGCCCAGAGAAAGTGGGGTGCATTGTTGGCCAAGATCTGGGGCACCACCGCTAAACCCTCGTTGTGCCGCAGTTCGTCCAGTTCCTTGGTCTGAAAGCTCTCGTTGCCATTAGGGGAAACGAAGGGCGTGAAATACTTGTCCGCGCCGCCGAAAATCTCGTGATGGATGCGCCGCCAGAGGTAGGTGGTCATCCCCTCCAACGGGGCGGCATAGTACTTAATCTCCATGGTTTACTTCTCCCTTCAAGCACATCTCCAACGTCACATGGGACACCGGGGTATAATCCTCCGCCGCCAGCTGCGGCAGCAGCGTCCCCAGCAGTTCCGGGTGCTCCATCAAGCGCAGCTTATCCCGCTTGGATAGTCTTTTAATAGCGTATTCCAGCCGCGACGCCTTCTGTCGATTCTCCGTCCGCCACAGGCCATCCAGCGCCACCACCGGGTGGGAGCGGGTATAGCGGGCACAGCCCGGCAGCTTCTCCACATGCTCTCGCATCCGATGGCACAGGTGGGCAGCGATGCCGGTATAGTGGGAGCCGTCGGCACATCGCACTATATAAATATAATAGTATGCCATGTTCACTCCCCCCGGTAAAGCCGTCCCTGCTGCACATCGCGCTCCTCAAAATAACGATGCATCGCGTTGAGCACCCGCTTCTTATCACCGCTCCACAGCGGCGCAATCAAATCCCGCTTGGCTCCGTCACCGGTAAGGCGATGGATCACCGTCTCCGTTGCCATCCGCTCCACGCAGCCTGCCAGCAGGCGGAAATATTCCTCCATTGCCAGTACATCCACCCGTCCCGCCTCGTACTCCGCGGCAAGATCAGTGCCCCGCAGCACATGGAGGAGGTGGAATTTCACGCCGTCCGCACCGCTGCGGGCGATGTAGTCCGCCGTAGCACAGATCATCTCCTCTGTCTCACCCGGCAGACCGATGATCTGGTGCACCACTACCGTAATTCCCCGCCGATGGAGTTCCTCCACCGCCCGGTCAAAAACCTCCAGCGGATAGCCCCGGCGGATATAATCGGCAGTGACAGGATGGATGGTCTGCAATCCCAGCTCCACCCACACATCTTTCTCCCGATTGAGTTCTTCCAAAAGATCCAGTACGTCCCCGCCCAGACAATCCGGCCGGGTGGCGACCGACAGAGCCACTACCTCGGGCGGCGCTATAGCGGCGGTAAAGAGGGAACGCAGCCGCTCCACAGGGGCATAAGTGTTGGTAAAACTCTGGAAATAGGCGATATACCCCACATCCGGCGGCACTTTATCCGCCACCCGCGCCTTGGCGCAGCGCAGCTGTTCCTCGATTTCTCCGGAGGCGGCGAACTCACCGCTGCCATACTCTGAGCAGAAAATGCAGCCCCGTTCCCCCACCGTACCGTCCCGGTTGGGGCAGGTAGTCACCCCCTGCAGCGCCAGCTTGTAGACCTTCCGGCCATACTTCTCCCGCAGCCACTGATTCAATGTTCGATAGTGCATCACACCCACCCCCCTTTCTTCTCCACAGTATACCATCTTACCTCCATCTCTGACAAGGTGCGAAAATCTTCGCAATATGAGAATTTCTCCCCTTGCATTTACTAAAAAACGTGATATACTGTTATCCGTCACACATGTGTGAAAAATATGATTTTCAGAGGTGAAGCGTATGCCTGGGGGGAAACACATACTGGGAAAACCCAAGGGTCCGAAGATTTTCGGCACAGCCCGTGTGGGCGACCGCGGACAGATCGTGATTCCTAAGGAAGCCCGCAGCTTCTTCGGCATTCAGCCGGGGGACACGCTGTTGATATTGGGAAATGAAGAAAGTGGATTGATCGTCTCCAAGCCTGATGTTTTAGATCAGGTTGCGGAGCAGATTTTGGAAACAATGAGAAAGGATTGAGGGAAGTTTCATGAAAACCAACGAGATTTACGCCCAGATGGGCGTTTCCGATGCCGTACTGCGCTTCGGTGAAAAGGTACTGTCCGAGCTGACGGAGCAGTTTGCCCACATTGACGAAGTGGCCGAATACAATCAGGCCAAGGTGGTTGCCGCCATGCAGAAGAACCGGCTGGCTGCCAATCATTTCAACCTCTCCAGCGGTTACGGCTACGATGATGACGGCCGCGACAATCTGGAGCGCATCTACGCCGACACCTTCCATACCGAAGCGGCTCTGGTACGCCCCCAGATCACCTGCGGCACCCACGCACTGGCGCTGGCTCTGAGCGCCAATCTGCTGCCCGGTGACGAGCTTCTAAGCCCCGTGGGCGCCCCCTATGACACACTGGAGGAAGTGATCGGCATCCGCCCCTCCACCTGCTCTCTCAAGGAGTATGGCGTCAGCTACCGTCAGGTAGACCTGCTGGAGGACGGCACTTTTGACTACGAGGGCATCCGTGCCGCCATCAATGAAAAAACAAAGCTGGTCACCATCCAGCGCTCCAAGGGCTACGCCACCCGCCCCTCCTTCTCCGTACAGCAGATCGGTGAGCTGATTGCCTTCTGCAAGGAGTGCAAGCCGGACATTTTGTGCATGGTGGATAACTGCTATGGTGAGTTTGTGGACACCATCGAGCCCTCCGATCTGGGGGCCGACATGGTGGTGGGCAGCCTCATCAAGAACCCCGGCGGCGGTCTTGCCCCCACCGGCGGCTACATCTGCGGTAAGGAAAAGTGCATCGAGCGCTGCGCCTATCGCTTGAACGCCCCCGGTCTGGGTAAGGAAGTCGGCGCCAACATGGGCCTTTTGACCTCCCTCTATCAGGGCTTTTTCCTGGCTCCCACCGTGGTGGCCGGTGCTACCAAGGGTGCACTCTTCGCCGCCGCCTGCTATGAGCAGCTGGGCTTCCGCGTGGTTCCCGGCAGCAAGGAGCAGCGCAACGACATCATTCAAGCCGTGGAGCTGGGCAGCCGTGAGGGCATGGTCGCCTTCTGCGCCGGTATTCAGGCCGCAGCCCCCGTGGACAGCTATGTGACCCCCGAGCCCTGGCCCATGCCCGGCTACGACTCCGACGTCATTATGGCCGCAGGTGCTTTCGTACAGGGCTCCTCCATCGAGCTCTCCGCCGACGGCCCCATCCGTGAGCCCTACGCCGTCTACTTTCAGGGCGGCCTCACCTGGTATCATGCCAAGTTGGGCATTCTCATGAGCCTGCAGAAGATGCTGGACGCAAAGCTCATTGACCTGTAATCTTTAGCCTGTGTTTCTATAAGGAGAAAAAGAGAATATTATGTGGTTTTGGCTTTCTATTATCACCCTCCTGTTCTGGAGTGGTTCCGACCTCTTTTCCAAAATCGGCTGCCGTGACGCCGACGACAAGTACAGCCATCTGAAAATGGTGATCGCCGTGGGTGTGGTAATGGGCCTGCACGCCTGTTACGAGATTTTTGCAAACGGCACAGTAATCAGCTTCCAGATCATCCTCACCTATTTGCCGGTATCCCTTTTGTACATCATTTCCATGGCGATGGGCTATGTGGGGCTTCGCTACATTGAATTGTCCATTTCCTCCCCCATCTGCAACTCCTCCGGCGCTCTGGTAGCCGTAATTACGTTGCTGACGGTAGGTGCCGGGGATTATTCTCCTCTCGCCATCGGCGCTGTGGCGCTGGTATGTATCGGTGCCATCGGCCTTGGCGTGGTGGATCACTTCGAGGATGATACCCTCCGCGCCGAACGGCAGAAGGAAAGCAACTACAAATACGCCAAATCGTTTATGGCACTGGCGTTGCCTGTCGCCTACTGCATTTTGGATGCTGCCGGTACTTTCGCTGATAACTTTGTGATTGCTAAAATCGGCCAGATTCTTGGCTCTGCTGATCCCGAGGCAGGCGTGGCTTCTGCCAACGTGGCCTATGAGCTGACCTTCCTTTTCACCGCCGTCTTGTGCTTTATCTATGTGGTACTGATCAAGCACGACCGTCTCCTGCCCCGCCGTGAACTTCCCAAGTATACCGGCGCCCTGTGCGAAACGGTGGGCCAGTTCTGCTACATCTTCGCCATCTCTGATACCCAGCATCTGGCTATGTCCGCTCCCATCATCTCCTCCTACTGCGCCGCCTCCGTACTGTGGGGCCGCCTGTTCCTCAAGGAGAAGCTCTCCTGGAAGCACTATCTCATGATCGCGCTGGTAGTGATCGGTATCTTCGTCATGGGCGTATTCGACCTTTAATAAGCCTCACGCACAACAAAAAATACCGAAGACAAGTACTGTCTTCGGTATTTTTTTATATTTCTTTAAGGCTCCATCAGAACTTCCAGCAGCGCCTGATCCCGGCAATCCGCCAACACGGCAATCTTACCCGCAGCAGCACCCATAGGGATCACTGGCAGCGTATTGACTGCCTGCTTCTCAAGAGCACTATAGACGCTCCGATAGTCCGCGTGCAGCTGCTGTGCGATCCATCCATCGTACTCTGCCGAGCCGATTGTTTCTCGCAGGATCTCTTCCGGGCTTCGCAGATCCACAAAGGACAGCGCCATATCGCAGGATTCCAGTGTACCATCAAAGTCCACCTGCAGCTCTATTCCCCGGTCTGCGAACTGTTGCACCAGAATACCATAATAGCTGCGGTTCACCGTTGTATCCGTCATAGCCACGGTCACAGTGGCCTTGCCTCGTTCCTCCGCCAGTTCTTTTATCGCCTTTTCCGCCTGCAGCTTCTCCATCTGCCCGGCAAATGCATTTTTACCGGCATACCGAGGACTTGCAAATCCGCTAACCGTCAGATTAGCGTCCGGTGTCGCTCGTATGGCATTCACATTCTTCCAGAAATCATCGCCGTCAAAGGCAGCACCTACCGCCTGACGCACCGCCAGACTGCTTTGCGGGGCAAAGGTGATATAGGCGCGTTCCACCGTGGGATATGCATAAATATCATAGCCTCCAGCAGACTGGGCGAGCTCGTAGATTTCCCGATTGCCCACTGTCATTGCATCCACAGAATAATCCGTTGTTCCCTTCTCCAATGCCTGTCTCGTTCCATTGATGAAGTGGATCTCTTTATAGTCGAAGTCTCCTGCACCACGGGGATTCTCTGCAAGGATTGCCTCCTGCAGCCCTCGAAACTGTTTCAACCGGTAGCTGCCGCTGCCCAGTGGAAACTCACACTCCTCTGTCTCTTTTACAACCGGAAGCGTCAAGGTCTCCAGATTACGCAGGGACGGTTCGCAGAAGGTGAAGCGCAGCTTCCCCTCATTGAGAATTTCAATTCCCGCAAGGTCATCAGCCATCCCCTTAAGATATGCCTCCCCACCCTCTATGGCGGCTACCACCTCCTTCCGTGAGTTTTCGGAATCTTTGGCAGCTACCAGCAGGTAGGCGTTGTAAACGTCCTGTGCTGTCACAGAGCTGCCATCAGAAAAGCGATGCTTTCCTAAGGTCACCTCCGCACTGAGTCCATCTGCAGAAAAGGTTACTTTCTTCGCAAGTACAGGCTCTACCTCTCCCCCTGCAGAAATGGAGACCAGCGGCTCATACAAAAGACGGCAGAGCTGCCGCGCCGTTTGTTCCGAGGACTTATAAAATGCCACATCCACAGGAAGCTGGCCGCAGGCAACGGTAAACTTTCCTTTTTGCGCCGCCTCCTTGTTGATCTGTGACACACTGCCCTCATGCAGAAGACGTACGCCGCCATCCACGAGATCTGCCGACCGGGGGCGCAGCAGCAATACAGCACCCAGCAGCAGGACTACTGCCGCGCTGGCAATGCCGATCCATTTTTGGCTCTTTTTGGGGCGAGCAATTCTTTTTGCCATACTTTTACCACCTTTTCTATAAACATCACGGAGGGAAAATTCCCTCCGTGATGTTTTCCGTATTAGTCTTCCCGCTTACGCCGCTTCAGGCACAGCACTACGCAAAGCAGGCTGGACATAAGGCACAAACCAAAGGCATTGCCGATATAGTCGCCTGTCGCCGGAGTGTCAGGTATCGCTACCTTCCAAACACCGCCGTCCATTCGCGTCACGTTCTGCGGCTTCACCAGATCGAAGCCCTCCTCCTGATAGAAGGACTGACCCTCAATACCGATGATTGAAGAATCAGTGTGCGCGGGAGCTGCAATGACCAGACAGCCATCCAGTTCATAATTTCTCTCGCGCAGCGTCAGATCCTGAGCGACCAATTTACTGTCGTTCACGCCATTGTTGACGCGGTACTCCGTGATCGCATACTGTTCCGGGATCGTCTGCATCTTCAGCCGATAACCGGTCATCTGCCGGATGACATTACCCGCTTCATCTGTCTTCTCCAGATACAAAGGCAGATCATCAAAGAGGTAGTTACCCTCTGCGTCTGTCGTCTCTGTACGCAGGAACGATTCCACAGGCAGCCACTTTCCGTTCTCACGGATATACTGGGTCAGCTCCACACGGAGAAGGGGCACACCCTTTTCGCCGCGATCCAGAACACCGTCCTGATCATGATCCAACCAAATCTTACCGCTGATACTGCCGTTTTCAAAACGGAGCAATCCGCCATCCTGTCCGGTGACGTGCCGTGACAACAGCATATCATAGGTCATCTCACCATTGTCCAGATCCGGAATGGTCACAGTAGATGCAGCATTGTACTGATCCTTTGCACGCTCAGCAGCAACGGGGATGTATTCCCCATCCCGCACCAGCGTACCGGCAGGCACCAGATCGCTGTCTACCAGCCGATTCTCACCGGCCCGATAGAGGGTAATTGCATACTGTGCAGGCACAGTTTCTTCATCCACTGCCATCTGGTAGCCAGCCAGGTATTTTACACCGTCAATCTCCACATAAGTCGGGAGATCGGTGAAGGTGTATATACCGTTTTCATCCGTTACCGTGGTAGCCGGGAAGTTGAAGCCATCCGCATCACGCCAGGTGCCGTTATCGTAATAGTAGCTCTTCAGTGCTACCGTTACATTAGCGATACCCTGCTCGTCCTTATCCTGAACGCCATTGTAGTCGGCGTCCTCCCAGATGCGGCCGGTGATAGAACCTGTGGGGAAGCCCACCAGACCACCGTCCTGGCCGCTATGGTCTTTCGCTGTCAGGAAGTCGAAGCTCACAGCGGTATGGAACTCGTCTGTCACTTCCACCGTGGTGTAGTTCTCGCCGGGAGCTTCCTTAGAAGTCTCGCCCGCCAAGATCACATACTCCTCGGGGCGCAGCAGCGTGTAGTCCTCGTAGCGCAGGTCGCTGTCAATGCTCTCATCCTCGCCCACACGGTAGTAGGTAATGCCGTAACCCGCAGGCACGGTATCGCTGTCTACTGCCATCCGGTAACCGGTCAGGTATTTCACACCATCAATCTCCACATAAGTCGGAAGGTCGGTGAAGGTGTAGATACCATTTTCATCCGTTACCGTAGTAGCCGGGAAGTTGAAGCCATCCGCATCACGCCAGGTGCCGTTATCGTAATAGTAGCTCTTCAGTGCTACCGTTACATTAGCGATACCCTGCTCGTCCTTATCCTGAACGCCATTGTAGTCGGCGTCCTCCCAGATGCGGCCGGTGATAGAACCTGTGGGGAAGCCCACCAGACCACCGTCCTGGCCGCTATGGTTCTTTGCTGTCAGGATGTCGAAGCTCACAGCGGTATGGAACTCATCTGTCACTTCCACCGTGGTGTAGTTTCCAGCGGGAGCTTCCTTAGAAGTCTCACCCGCCAAGATCACATACTCCTCGGGGCGCAGCAGCGTGTAATCCTCATGGCGCAGGTCGCTGTCAATGCTCTCATCCTCGCCCACACGGTAGTAGGTAACACCGTAGCCCGCAGGCACGGTATCGCTGTCTACTGCCATCCGATAACCGGTGAGGTACTTCACACCGCCAATCTCCACATAGGTCGGGAGGTCGGTGAAGGTGTAAATACCATTTTCATCCGT
>JAHHSH010000068.1 GCA_020025345.1 Oscillospiraceae bacterium
GCAGCACCACATACTCTTTTAAACTGATTTTCTCTTTCATCTCTCTACCTTCCTCCCATTATTCCTTCGCCTCAGAAATACCGTTTTCCAAGGGAAGCCAGCTTGTTTATCATACCTTTTTCCATCTAAAAAAACAACCCCCACACCGTTCAAAAATGCGAGCTATCCTAAATTGTGCGGATAGCCCAAAACTACCCTGTGGGTATTTTTCTTTTGCTGTTTCCTACTTTTGTCAGTTAGCTTTCCTCTCTTTTACGAATATCCCTCTTAATGATCATATTTAAATATGTATATAGCCTCGTTTAGACATAGCAATACCCCCTGTTATAGCTTTTGCAAGCCTACAACAGGGGGCATTTTTTCTTTGTCTGTTTTCGCCAAAGTGATCTAAATCACACAGGGAGCAACTTTCTATTTGACTTACCAGCGCTGCAAAATGCAGTGCTCTTGTTAGTCTTTCTCGTAGCTGATCTCCATGTTTACCTTGCCGGTCTTGTAGCGCAGCAGGGCGTAAATCACAGCAGCTACCAGCAGGACGCCGTTACCAATGATGATTCCCTTGGACATATCCGCTGCCAGCAGCACAATCTGCAGGATGCAGCCAGCCACAGAGAGCGCAGATACAGCAATAATGGCTCCGCTGGAGAGTTTGAACTTGGACTTAGCCCACTCATCAGGCACTATCTTGGGCAGACGGATCAAGCCCACATTGATGACGATGAAGATGATCTGGCCGATAATGTTGGTCAGGCTGCCCAGAATACCGATGTTGAAGCCCAGCAGGATCGGAGCCAAACCAATGACATAGAAAATAGTCAGCAGAACCATCGGAGTCTTATACTTAGGATGGATATAGCCCAGCTTGGCGGGGAACCAACCATCCACGCAGGCCTGCAGGACAGGCTTTGTTGCGCTGGCAAAGGTCGCATTCAGCGTGGAAATCAGTGCGAACATAGCGCCGCCCACCATGAAGAACACATACAGGGGCTTGGGCAGAACTGCATTGGCCACCAGAGCCAGAGACTTATTAGCCACCTCAGGAACCGGCAGAACACCTGCGGCTACCACAGCCAGTACACCATAGAGCACTGCCACGAAGGCGGTAGCCACAATAATGGCCTTGGGGATATCGCGGGTGGGATTCTTAGCCTCAGCACTCAGGTTGATGATAACGAAAGCACCACCGGTAGCGAAGGTCAAGAGGGAACCTGCCTGCATCAGGCCCAGAGCGCCATGGGTCATGAAGTCCTCAGAGAGATAGTCGGGAGTGACGTGGGGCAGACCAAAGGCTGCCAGCAGGCCCAGAGCAACACACATGACCACAATGATCACATTCTGCACCTTGGCCATCTTATCAATACCAAACATATTCAGTACATAGAATACCGTCAGGCAGATAATGGCAATGATGGCCTGGCTGCCATCGGGAAGGAAAAGCGCCATAAAGTAATCTGCAAAGGACAGCGCCATCAACGCCACCGTCATATTACTAATAATGAAGAGAACAATGTAAATACCGCCGAACTGTTTGCCCGCCAGCAGAGCGGACATGGTGTAGTGACCACCTCTCAGACGGAGGGTACCACCAACGACTACCGTGGGAATGATCGTTACAATAGACAGAACAGCTGCAATCAAAAATGCGATAGGAACAGAACGGCCGGTCATACCGATGGCCACACCCATCAGAGACATAATGCCTGCACCGATGATCTGGCCAATGGCGACACCCAGCAGATCCCGGAAGCCCAATACTCTTTTCAGATCTTTAGTAGAATTCACGGTGATTCCTCACTTTCAATTTTTATGATTCTCAATGGCCTGACGCAGGCGCTCCAGCGCCTCCTCCAGAACAAACCGCGGGCACGCCAGATTCAAACGCTCATAGCCCTGTCCCTCTTCGCCAAACATATATCCCTCATCCATAAAGATATGTGCTTCTTTGACCATCAGCTGGGACAGCTCATGATAATCCATACCCAGGCCGGTGCAATCCCACCACTGAAGATAGGTACCCTCCAGGGGGAACACCTTGATTTCCGGGATATTCTCCTGCATATACTTTTCCACAAAGTGGGCATTGTCGTTCAGAACAGGAAGCAGTTCATCCAGCCACGCCTCGCCCTTTTCATAGGCCAGTGCGCAAGATTGATAGCCCATAATGCTCAGCCCGAAGTGACCGGAGCACTCCATCTGGTGCACAAACTTCTGGCGCATTTCCGGATTGGAAATGATGATGCTGGAAGTCTGCATGCCAGCCAGATTGAAGGTCTTACTGGGAGAAGTGCAGGTGATGCAGCGATCTGCAACCGCCTGGGACACGGTCGCCGTTACCGTGTGCTTCTGACCCGGCATGATCAGGTCAAAATGGATTTCGTCAGAAACAAGAATGAGGTCATTGCGCACGCAGATATCTGCAATCTTCTCCAGCTCTTCCTTCGTCCAGACGCGGCCCACCGGATTGTGGGGACTGCAGAGGATCAGCATTTTGTTTTCTGCCTTTTTCGCCTTCTCTTCCAGATCAGCGAAATCGATTTCATAGCGCATTCCCTTGCGGAGCAGCTGATTTTTCACGATAACCCGGTGGTTGCGCTCGATAGATTCATAGAAGGGGAAGTAAACCGGGCTCATCACGATGACACCCTCGCCGGGTTCAGTAAAGGCCAGCACCGCATTGGTGATGGCAGGTACCACACCGATGGATACGCAGATCCAGTCCTTTTCGATCTTCCAGTTATGACGGCGGAGCATCCAATCCTGCACAGCGCTCTTAAAGCGATCTCCCGCCGCAGAGTAACCCAAGATTGCAGTATCCAAAAATGTCTTGAGTCCATCGATGATCTCAGGGGCATTTTTGAACTCCATATCTGCAATAGAGAAAGGAACAATTCCCTCCGGGACTTCCGGATCTGCCAGTTTCATGTTGGCCCACTTATTGGAGTCCATCACTCTTCTATCGACCAACGTCTCAAAATCATACATGATTTTGTATCCTCCATTCGTTCGAATCTTAGATCTTTTTCGTCAGTGCCTCCAGAAGCATCTTCTCAAACAGCTCCCGGTTAGCATTCAGTGCTACATGAACATTGGGCTGTGCGGCCTTGTCCTTAGCCTCCATATCGCAGACACTCTGGCCATCGCAAACACCGCCGCTGCAATCCACATCTACGTTAACAAAGTGGACATCCTCCAGCACATCCATATTGATGGCGGCACACACAGCCAACGCATCGTGGATGGGCACGGTCGTCATATCCTTCATGGGCTGCCAGTTGTTATAACCGTCCAGACGCTTGGCAATCAGCTTTGCTGCCAACTGTGCTGCCGGAGCATCGCACTGCGCCAGTTCCTCCGCCACATGGATGGAAATGGCACCGGCGTGGGTGGCATCCAACGGTACGAGCACAATATCCACACCGCTGTTCATCACGATCTTAGCTGCCTCAGGGTCAATCCAGAAGTTAAACTCTGCTGCAGGGGTGATGTTCTGCTCATGCCAGCCGCCACCCATGATGTAGATTTTGTCAATCTTGTTGGCAATCTCGGGCTGAATGCGCAGAGCCATGGCCACATTGGTCAGCGGGCCGACAGCGATCAAGGAGATGTCACCCTCGGACTCCATCAGCGTTCTGACCGTCCAGGAAACTGCATCCTCCTTCTCGCAGTGGATCGTTGCGGCAGGCAGAGGCATGAAGTCACCGTGCACGTCCTCCTTCTTGTCCTTCTGACCGGCAAAGGGAACACACTCTCTGCGTCCCTTGGTCAAGGAAACTACCATGGGCAGAGCACAGCCTCTGTGCACAGGCACCTTGGCACCAATATGCTCAACCACGCGGAGGGTGTTCTCCGTAGTGTTGTCGATGCTGCGATTGCCATTGACGGTGCAGATACCCAGCACATCCAGTTCCGGGTTGAGCACCGCAGTCATAATGGCAATAGCGTCATCAGAACCAGTGTCCACATCCAAAATCACTTTTCTCATTTTCTTTTTCCTTTCTCCTTATAAATTCCATTACTATTTCTTTATCTGTTATCTGCTTTCCTGCAAATCAGAGGTAAACTTCTGAACTTCATCCAATTCGGGGATGGAGACCGAGGCCCCCTTCCGCGTCACGGCAATGGCTGAGGCACACGAGGCTGTCCGCAGCGCTTCTGCCGCAGATCTGCCGCGAATTCGTTCAGCCAGATAATAGCCAGTGAACGTATCGCCTGCCGCCGTTGTATCCACCACTTGGCGGACACGGCAGCCCTTCTCCCGGATTGTCCCTTCTTTTCCGTGATATATAGAACCGTCCTCGCCCAGCGTCAGCACAATTTCCGCACAGGGAAACACGCCGCACAGCCGCTCCAGCAGTTCCTCGATATCCCCGGCACAACCGGTAAGCGCCTTACCCTCGATTTCATTGAGAATGATCAGATCGATCATGGAGAAATCCAGTTGAAAAAGGCCCTCATCAATGGGCGAGGGGTTAAGCACTATGTACATCCCCCGCTCGTGAGCCCGCCGCACCAAATACGGCAGAGAGCTGATCTCATTTTGCACCAGGAGGTAATCACCGGGGACAAACTCGTTCAAGATTTCATCCACCATGGCCTCATCCACCACCTGATTGGCTCCGCCATAAAGCATGATGCAGTTATCGCCTTGCCGATCACACTGGATGATTGCGTTGCCGCTGCGCGGCTCTTTGACACGTTGTACCAGCGAACAATCTACACCGGCCTTCTCCAACATATCCAGCAGGATCTGTCCATCCGGTCCTATGACACCGGCGTGGCGGACTGTAACCCCCGCCTTTTGCAGCGCCAGTGACTGGTTAAGTCCTTTTCCACCACAAAATACCTGTAATCCGGTCGAGGCGAGCGTCTCTCCCTTTTGTACAAAATGGTCCACCTGGTAGACATAATCCAAGTTGAGAGACCCAAAACTTAACACTTGCATTGGTTTCGCCCTCCAGAGAGAAAATTGTTTCCGAAATTGTTTTCTTGATGAAATCATAATACCTGCACTCTTCCACGTCAATAGTTTTTATTTTTTTCTCCCAAACAGACTAATAATTCTCTCGGTTTTTGTGCAAAAAGACTATATCGTCTATGGTGGTCATTGACTTTTCCGCAAAAGTTCCGTATCATAGTTTCATCATTCATGGAAAGGGCAAAGATTCTAAAATGACGATAAAGGAAATTGCGAAAATTGCCGGTGTATCCCCTTCCACTGTTTCCAAAATTATTAACCAAAAGGATGAGAGCATCAGCGTAGAAACACGACAGCGTGTCTTACAGGTAGTAAAAGAATATAATTATGTCCCGTATCTCGCTCCGGCGGGCAGCGGGCAAAAAGCCATGGCTCTGGGCATTCTGCTGCGCTCAACTGCCGACAGCAGTTCGGAGCTGACCGGTATCCTGCATACGGCGCAGGAGAGCGGATACAGCTGTATCGTTCGGAGCAGCTTTTCCGATGCAGAGCAGGAGCTCAAGAGCATCTCCTCCCTCTGTGCCAATCGGGTGGATGCCGTCATTTGGGAGCCGGTATCGCAGGAAAGCCTCGCCGCTGCCCATTATTTTGATGAGTGCAGCATCCCTATTTTTCTTCTGAATATCGAGGCACCGGACTCATTCTGCCTCCCCTATGAGGAATTCGGCAGTCGGTTGACCGAACTGCTTCTGACGCAGAAGCACAGGAAAATCGCCTGTCTGCTGGGGCAGGATCCTTGGAGCGATGCGCTGCTGTCAGGCTATCGGCATACCCTTTTCGACCACCACTTGCCTTTGGAGAATGCACTCATCTTCCATGCGGTAGACGATCTTCTCTCCTACCAGATCTGCCGTCAACAGGTCACCGCCGTCATCGCATCGAACAGCACTATAGCGCTAGAGCTGTACCATCGGCTGAAGGAGCTGCACTATCAAGTGCCGGAGGACATTTCACTGATCGCTCTGCGAGATGCCGACCAGTGCCTTCCGTCCCAGCCGGCGCTGTCAACGTATCCCGTGCCACGGCAGGCCTTCGGTTCCTATGTGTGCCGCTGTCTTCTGGCAAAAATCGAAAAACAAGAAACCACGGAAAGCGTTCCCACTTGGGATATCCAGCTGGATCAGGACAGTACGCTGGCTGTCTGCCGTGAAAATAACCTGCCCCGGATCGTGGTGGTGGGCAGTATCAACATCGATACCTATCTGGAGGTTGCACAGCTGCCCCAGAGCGGAATGACCATCAGCACCAACACCTCTTCTGTCTATCCCGGCGGAAAGGGCATTAACCAATCCATCGGCGTCGCCAAGCTGGGCCACCGGGTGTCCCTTATCGGTAATGTAGGCGAGGATCTGGAGTCTATCCAGATTTACAACGCACTGGAGCAGTACGGTATCGACACTGCCGGCATCAAACGGCAAGGCAATATTGACACCGGGCGGGCCTATATCTTTGTGGACTCCAACGGTAACTCCACCATTTCCATTTTGGCTGGTGCCAACAATACGCTGACTCCTCAGGACATTCAACAATCAGACAAGCTCTTTGACCACTGTGGCTATTGCCTCATTCAATCGGAGATCCCCGTGGACGCCGTACTGGAGGCCTGTCGTGTTGCCCATCGGCACGGAGCGAAAACCATTTTGAAACCCTCTGCCTGCAAGCATTTCCCCCCCGAACTATTTCAGGAAATTGATATCCTTGTTCCCAACGAGGCGGAATTGGCGACGCTCTGCCCGGAAGCCCACAGCGTCGAAGAGCAGTCTGCGAATCTGCGAAAGCGCGGGATTCATACCGTAATTGTCACGCTGGGCGAGCACGGCTGCTACGTCAACACCGATGGCTGGTGCCGCCATATTCCCGCTGCTGTTTTTAAAACCGTGGACAATACCGGCGCCAGCGACGCCTTTATCAGCGCCCTCGCCGCCTATCTGCTCTATGGTTATGGTCTGGAGGACGCCGTGCGTGTGGCAACTTACGCCGCAGGTTTTGTCATTGCCAGAGAGGGTGTCGTCCCGGCACTGATTGACAAGGCCAGTCTTGAGTCCTATATCCACCAAGCCGTCCCTAATCTTCTTCACTGACATAAATAAAAAACGCCGTCAGCGTTTTTTTACAGGCATATATAGAGATACCAGCCAAGCCGAACATCGGCTTGGCTGGTATCCTTTTAGTTAACTTTATTTTTCTGCTACCGTATCAGGCTGATTGCGGTAACGATACATGGCCGCCAGCGTTGTCAAGACTGTGAAGAACTGTCCAAAGAAAGCCGTAGCCCCCGAAATTGCCGAATAGAGCGCCCAAACACCGTCCGTCAGCAGCAGGAACCGGCGGGACTGCCGCTCACCCCGAACATATACAAAGCACATATTCAGCATAGAGCCGATGATCGGCATGAGTTCCACCAAGGTCTTGACATTCCATCCCGGCATATAACCGGTAGCCTGTAGCAATCCATAGACGCCGAAAATCAAATACAGCACCAGGAAAACGCCCTTTTCCATCCTCGACGGTTCGCTCTCCTTCCGGGTATGGAGCAGTGAAAAGACCGCCTGAATCGTTGCCACACCGCTGACAAACACAGCCGCGCCGCTCTGACCAATCAGGATATAGTTCAGGCACATCAAAAGATTCACTGCGGTGGCATCCAGCAGCATCATAAACTTGGTTTTCCACAGAGGAACCGTAACACAGGCGATGGTTGCAAGCACACCACAAACCTGTCCGATAAAATAGATCATTGGACATTTCTCCTTTTCCCATAATAAAATTCACACTTCAAAACGACTTTTTGATTATAGTGGCGTCCATATGAAATTGCAAGAGAAATTTTTCACAATGTTTCTGCTGTTTTCTTCCTCTGCCAAGTGGATTCTCGTGAAAAAACGATCAACTTGAAAAAAGCATATTGAACGGTTCTCCCCCCAAAAAAGAAGCTCTCTTCGCCGCCTTTTCCACATTGCTCCAGAGAAATGTGCATAAAGAAAAAGAGTGTCCCAAGGACACTCTTTTTTCTCATCATTTAATCAATACTCCACTTTTTCTTCACTAATACCATACCGCCCAGTGCCGTTACAGACAGCAGGCCAAGAGCCCACAGGTTGGTATCATCGCCGGTGGCAGGCACACTGGTATTCTCCGTGCCGTTATTCTCCACCACGGGTGCCTTTTCCGCAGGATCGGTGGGATCCGTGGAGTTCGTGGCGTCCTCGGGCTTCGTGGTGTTCTCGGGCTTGACGGTATCGCCGGGCTTGGTACTATCCTCCGGCTTCTCCGGAGCGGGGAGGCCGGTACCGCCGATGTTGGCAAAGCTATAGACAGGCATCACATTCTCGG